>JAZGFD010000070.1:0-11977 GCA_036479115.1 Saprospiraceae bacterium
TGCCAGTGAAGGCGGAGGTTTGCTTTTTGCCTCAGGGCTAATAACAGGAGAGGCATTACTAGGTATTGGCCTGGCTATTCCATTTGCATATTATGAAACCACAGAAGTCTTTAGAGTATTAAGCAATCCTAGCTCCATTCTCGGCATTATTGTGATTCTAGGTATTTGTTTTTGGTTGTACAAAATTGCTGTAAATGCCTTTATAAATGAGGAGAAATAAAGACCAAAGTATTTATTTAGTGTCTGATCGAAATCAGAGTAGCTACACAGTCAAATTTTGTTAAAATCGACCCACCTAAGTAGTTACAAATATTGTAATCATCATAGAAGGCTGAAGGCCTTTAAGCTGACCAGCCAAGGGCGTTGCACTTGGTAAATAAGCGATTGTTGTGATTTTGCGGCATTGTTAGCCAAAAATAGTAACAAATCTTTCTGGATACACAAGATAGCTGAGTATTTACAATAAAACAAAGGGCAAATACCTAACATTGTTATAAGGTTTCATGCCCATTTTGCCACGAAAAGAAATCCCTGTTAATCTATTTCGACTAACAGGGATTTATTTTAGCGCCTCCTCAAGGACTTGAACCTTGGACCTACGGATTAACAGTCCGGCGCTCTAACCAGCTGAGCTAAGGAGGCTTTCCTTAAATGGAGCGCAAATTTAATTCCATAAATATTAATGCACAATATTTTTGACCAATATTTTTTATGTTTTTACAAAACCAATAATACCATGTACTATAGATATTACCAATTACACTTTCCAGGCCTGCCAAAAGATTGAACCTAATTGTTCAAATTGTCGCAAATTTTAGTAGTTTAGGAATGAAGTTTAACACACATTAAATTGTAATTATTTTTCTCCTTGGTTATTAAGAATTCTGCGCTAAATAACAGAATTACCTCTAGCCAATTCGAAAATCTTAGTCAAGTATTATTTCGAAAATCTTCTTGAATGATTTTTGTAATTTTTTTGATAAGCCTGATTTTATGTAACAACTCAGGTGGGTGCTTTTAATTCAAAAAATTTAAATTTTTTTGTTTGGTTAAGCTCATTTGAGCCCTAATAGCAGAGCTATTACTAACCTATTTTATAAGTTGATGAATCTCAATTATGTCACTATATCTTCGATTTGAAACGATAATAGCTGCAGGAAAACAGAAAAAGAGTTTTTTCGTAAATACTTCAATTCGTAATCTTAATAGAAAGGCTGAATCCTTTAAGCTGATGGCCAAGCGCAACGCCCTTGGGCCTGAGCGGCTTGTGCTGAGCGAAGCCGAAGGGTATTGAGGATAACCCGTAGTTGTGGCTACAAAATCTAGATTCGCTAAGGAATAATTTTATGAATGACTTGGCAATGACTTGCAAATAAATTAACAATTTGTTTTTAAACAACTTCATTACCTGAGCGATAGTATATTATCACTATTTTTGGAAAATTATTCAACAGACGGTATTGATAAAACCAATAAATAACATTAAAACACAAAATTTTATGAGTGAAATCTTAAAAAAATTAAACCTCTACTCACCATATTACTCAGCAAGCACAGGTATCGACTCTTGGGTTTCTAAAGGGCAGGCTTGTCATATTACCTCTCCTGTGGACGGAAAGGCCATTGGCAATATAAATAGTGCTACGGAGGAAGATTTAGAAAAAATCATCTCTAAAAGTAAAGATGCATTTAGAACTTGGCGAATGATGCCAGCTCCTCAGAGAGGAGAGATTGTAAGACAATTTGGTGATTTATTAAGGGAGCACAAAGAAAATTTAGGCAGACTTGTAAGTTATGAGATGGGTAAGAGCCTTCAAGAAGGCTGGGGAGAGGTGCAGGAAATGATAGATATATGTGATTTTGCAGTAGGCCTTTCGCGACAGCTATATGGCTTGCAAATGCATAGTGAGAGACCAGGGCATAGGATGATGGAACAATGGCACCCATTGGGTATAGTCGGTATTATTTCTGCTTTTAATTTTCCAGTGGCCGTATGGGCATGGAACAGTGCATTGGCTTGGATATGTGGCAATGTATGCATCTGGAAGCCTTCAGAAAAGACTCCTTTTACAGCATTGGCTTGCCAACAGATATTTTTAGAAGTTTTAAAAAAGAATAACTTACCAGAAGGTATAAGCAATATTATTGTAGGAGGCAGAGATATAGGTGGAGCCATGGCTAAGTCTAAAGATATTGCTTTAATATCTGCTACAGGATCTACTAGAATGGGTAAAAGTGTAGCTCAAGAAGTAGCAGGGAGATTGGGCAAATCAATATTGGAATTAGGTGGCAATAATGCCATAATAGTATCTGATAATGCTGACCTTAACCATGCTGTACCTGCCATTGTATTTGGAGCAGTAGGCACAGCAGGACAGAGGTGCACAAGTACGAGAAGATTAATAATCCATGATGTACAGTACAAAACATTAGTGGATAAACTAGTGAATGCCTATGGGCAACTTCGTATAGGCGACCCTCTAGATCAAAACAATCATGTGGGGCCAGTGATAGATCATGATGCTGTAGAGGCCTACAAAAACACCATAAAAAAGGCTCAAGAACAAGGCGGTAAGGTGCTATGTGGTAACGAAGTGCTCACGGGGCCAGGATACGAATCAGGCTGCTATGTAAAACCTACTATTATAGAAGCTACTCCTGATATGACTATAGTGCATCATGAAACATTTGCGCCTATTTTATATGTCATGCCATATATTGATCTGAATACGGCTATCGGCATCCAAAATGCTGTGCCACAAGGGCTTTCATCATCCATTTTTACGCTTAATATGAGAGAAGCTGAGTCATTTTTATCACAGACAGGTTCAGACTGTGGTATTGCCAATGTAAATATTGGCACTTCTGGGGCAGAAATAGGAGGTGCCTTTGGCGGAGAAAAAGAGACTGGAGGAGGTCGAGAAAGTGGTTCTGATGCATGGAAAGGGTATATGCGAAGACAGACATGTACTATAAATTATAGTGACCAGTTGCCATTGGCACAAGGAATAAAATTTGATTTGTAAGAATAAAAAAAGTCCGCCCCAATGTGGGGCGGACACCTCAAAACAAAACGAAAAACCAACTTTATTTTAAACGCTCAAACCAAGAATTTATTAAATTCCTTTGCGCAATTTTACTTCTATATTTTTGGTTTTGCCATCTCGCACGACACTTACACGTAAAATATCGCCTACTTTGGCAAACTTTAAAGCTTTTTGAAGATCATTAAATGTATAAATATTGCTTCTGTTTACATTCACAATACGATCACCCTGCTGTATCCCTGCTGAGTAAGCCGAACTTCCTCTGTTAAAAGCTGCTACATATACACCTGCATCCAAACCAGCCTCATTTCCTTCTGACAGTTCTGATACACTCACACCCAAAAAGGCACGTTGTATATCTCCATTTTCCTTTATTTCTTCTACTACTCTCTTTACTATTTCTGCTGGTATAGCAAAAGAATATCCTGCATAATAACCTGTAGGAGACGATATAGCCGTATTAATTCCAATCAAATTGCCTTCTACGTCTACTAATGCTCCACCACTATTACCAGGGTTAACTGCGGCATCTGTTTGAATAAATTCTTCAATGGCTTTTACATTCTGTTTGCCCTTATTTATCAAATCAAGATCACGTCCTTTAGCGCTTACAATACCAGCAGTCACTGTAGATTCAAGGTTAAAAGGATTACCCACAGCCACTACCCATTCTCCCACTCTCACATCATCACTATTACCAAATCTTAAATAAGGGAAATTTAAACCTTCTATTTTAATAACAGCAAGGTCACTGCCTGGATCGGTGCCAATTATTTTAGCATTTACTTCTCGCCCATCGCTGAGAGTCACATTGATATAATCAGCATAACCTACCACATGATTATTAGTAACTATGAATCCATCTCTTGATATAATCACACCTGACCCTGTACCAGCCTGTGGTCTCTCTTTATTTTGATTGTGAAAGAAATCATCCCATGGGTTATACATCCTATTTTTATACTGGCTGTATTCTTTATTACTTGCACTGATGTGTACTACTGCTGGGGTAGCAATATCAGCAGCTTTTGTAAAATTCAGTGGGGCTAATGGTGTGCCTCCTGCTGTGCGATGTAAATATTTTGTAGGAGTATTTTCATAGATGACAACGTCATCATCAAAATACTTAAAAGCCATAAAAGCTATGGCTCCTCCAATAAAACCAGCTAAAACAAATTTTATTAATGCCTTCATCTTGTTCGCTTTGTTGTTGTTAACAGTATAATAGATCAAAAAAATAATGCAAAGTTGCTTATTCTAATGTCAAAATAGAACGATTAAATTAAAATGAATGTTTTTAACAATTCGCCTTTAACAGACACTTAACTATAAGAATTAGACGAATCCTGATCAGATTATATACGAATGATAAGCTAACTCTATAAGTTCTGAAAGTTTACGGTCCTTATCTGTTACTGTATTCCCGGCATCATGGGTAGTGAGTTTGATCTTTACTGTATTCCATACATTGCTCCACTCAGGATGATGATTGAGCCGCTCAGCATGAATGGCCACTTGTGTCATAAACGAAAATGCTTGAGTGAAATCTTTAAATTTCAGCTCTGCTTTTAATGCATTATTTTCTTCGGTCCACATTGTTTATTTTTTATTGAACATCTTTAATGGTCTGGGAACTTACTTTTATTTTAACTCCCAGTCCGGTTTGTCCATATTCTTAACCGCTGATATTAGCAATTTTGTCACTTCAATGACATCATTTTGATGTACCATTTCAATAGATTGGTGCATATATCTTAGAGGTATTGAGATACCACCTGTGATGCTGCCGCCTTTGGCATGTCGCTGTAGTGCTGCGCCATCTGTGCCCCCTGCTGGCAATAGCTCCATTTGATATTTAATATTTTCTTTCTTTGCTAATCCTTTGAGGTATTTCACCATACGTTGATCACTGATTATAGAACCATCGAGTACCTTTACTGCCGCGCCTTCACCCAGAGAAGTTATTTTTTCATGTGGCAACGCTCCAGGCATTTCATTGGCTAGGGTAACATCCAGCACTATTCCAAAATCGGGATTCACACCACTGGCAGCAACAGTCGCTCCTCTCAGCCCTACTTCTTCTTGTACCGTAAATGCTGCATAAAAATCATAAGGTATTTTTTTGCCTTTAAGAGCTCTCAATGTTTCTATAAGGATGTATACTGATATTCTATTGTCTAGTGATTTAGAATTGATACATTCTCCCATTTCTATCAGTTCTCTTTCTCTGGTGATGGGATCTCCTATTTCCACCATTTTCAATACGTCTTCTTTGTTATAACCTGTATCAATGTAAAAATCAATTATCTCTGGCATCTTTTTTCTTTCAGCAGCTGTCATAACGTGGATGGGTTTGCAGCCCATTACACCTATTACATCACCTTGGGAAGTATGAATATTCACCCGCTGTGCCACCAATGTTTTTGGATCAAACCCTCCCAAGGGTAAAAATCTTATAAAGCCATCATCTTCTTCTACATGACTTACAATGAATGAAATTTCATCCATGTGTGCAGCCGCCATTACCTTTCTATCTGTTTGTCCTTTTTTGATGGCAATCAGATTGCCCATATTATCAACATATTGTTCATCACAAAGGCCAATTATTTCTTTTTGAATAAAATTTCTAATTCTATTTTCAAACCCAGGAGCTCCTGCTATTTCTGTTACTTTCTTAAGTAGGTTAATATCTAGTCTCATGATGTGTGTTTATTGGTAAAAAAAGATTTAATCAATGGTGTGATCCTTTTGAGACTGACCATCTATTTTTCAAGTGATATTTTTTGTAAAAATATTAGTAACAACTCAGGAGATATCAATTTTGGCTTAAAAAAGCACACACCCTGAGGTGTTACAATTATTATTGAAAATAAGTGCCCAAGTAAGAAATGATCATGTGCCTATTCCAAAAAAGATAAAATACCAATGCAATCATTAACACGATAACAGTCATCTTCATGTTTCTGAATGCTCGTTTGTTTTTTTCTCTCCTACTGGTGTATCTGTGTCTGCTGCTATATGACAAATTATATCAAATTTTTATATCATTATTAAATGTGCCACAAAAGTCTTAAAAATCGGTGTTTATTTCCCAATAATTTTGGTCTTCTATTTCACTTAATATTTGAATATAATTCTGATATCTCAATTGGCTAATTTCGCCTTCTTCTATCGCTATTAATACAGCACATTTGGGTTCATTTCTATGCGTACAGTCATTGTATTTACATAGGCCTCCTTTTGCGAAAAACTCTCTAAAATTATGAGCTACATCCATTGTTTTCAGGTGATTAAAAGACAATGTTTTTATTCCTGGTGTATCTATGAGGCTGCCGCCAATGCTCATTTTAAACATTTCTGCAAAAGTCGTAGTATGTTGGCCTTTTCCCGTATAATTTGATATTTCTTTTGTTTTAAGATCCACGCCAATGTCTAGCGCATTTACCAAAGAAGACTTGCCTACTCCAGATTGACCTGCCACAAGGGTCACTTTGTCTTTTATTCTTTTTTCTATAAATCCCAGGCCTTTTTTATCTAATGCTGATGTGCAACACACTTCATACCCAATAGTTTCATACAGATCTTTAAGGTGCTCATACAATGCAATATCTTGCATATCATAAATATCAAATTTGTTAAATACGATAATAACTGGAATGTTATAAGGCTCCGTCATCAATAAAAATCTATCAATAAAACCCTGTTTGAGTTTGGGAGCTTGCATACTCACGATAAGTAATGCCTGATCCACATTACTGGCAAGAATATGGAGGTAGTGTTTTTTTCGTGGTGACTGTCTCACTACGTAATTTTTTCTAGGGAGTATTTCAACGATTTGATAATCATCCGCCGTATTTTCTATCACTACTTCATCACCTACGGCCACAGGATTGGTTAACTTCATTCCATCTAATCGAAATTTGCCTTTAATTCTACATGCTAAAACTTCCTTAGATTTATGCATAGAAACCTCATACCAGCTTCCTGTTGACCTCACTACTGTTCCCTTCATATTGTGCTGAATTGCTGATTGATGTGTTTCTTAACATTAGAAAACTCTTCCAAAAGTTCAGGTTTTCTTTCTATGGCCGTACCAATGACTTGAATGTCAGCACCACTAATATAGATGTCTTGCATCTGATTCGCATTTTTTATCCCGCCGCCTACTATTATTGGTACATTTACTGCTTGCCGTACCGCTTTTATTGTTTTATTTGAAATAGGCCTAGTCGCACCACTACCGCCTTCTAAATATAGCAGTTGATGACCAAGATATTGGCCTGCCAGAGCCGTCGCCGCCGCAATTTCTGGTTTGTCATCTGGTATGGGTAAGGTAGCACTGATGTAACTGGCTGTACTTTGTCTTTGCCCATGTATGAGCATATAGCCAGTGGGCACTACTTCTATATCCATTGTTCGGATTTTAGGTGCAGCTACTACATGTTTAGAAATGAGATATTCAGCGTTTCTACCTGAAATGAGAGATAGAAAAAGAATAGCATCCGCGGCATCATGTAGCTGAATTTCATTGCCAGGAAAAAGAACTACTGGTTTGTCAGAATTTTTTTTTAAAAACCGAATGGTAGTATCCATTTTGTCTTCTAATAATAAACTCCCTCCTACTAAGAAAAAATCAATATCATGCACATTGACTAAGTCCGTAATAAGCCCAAGATTGTTGCTTTTAATACCATCAGGATCTATCAATACCGATAAAGATTTTATACCCCTAGATGCATTATTTTGTATTCTTTTATAAAAAGTCAATACTTTTCTCCGTTTCTATTCTATTGCAAGATACATCATGAAAATTTTTAAGTCGCCTAAATATTGGAGTAACTACATATAAACACTGTCGTAATGAAAAATATTATTATCTTTTTTCTTTCGGTATTGTTAATTGGTTGTAATTCTTCTAACACCATCGAAATCAAAGAAGATGGTCTTGTCATTGAATCTTATAAAATTGATCAAGATTCTTTACGCCATGGCCAAACCATTAAATATTACCCATCAGGACAATCTTTTGAATTGTCAACCTATGTACATGGAAAACTCGATGGTGAACGACTATTATATTATGAAAATGGGAACATAGAGATTAAAGAAAATTACTGTCTTGGAATGTTTTGTGATACCCTTACCACTTACTATCCCAATGGCAAAAAGAAATTTGTAGGTGTTTATAACCACGGTATTATGACTGGCATGGTAAAAGGGTTTTATCAGACAGGTGAGCTTAAAGAAGAGGTAACATTTATTGATAATATCGAACAAGGGGCATTTACTGAATATTATAAAAATGGACAAAAAAAGTGGGAAGGCACTTACCTTAATGGCCCTAACGAATACGGGATATTAACAGAATATGATACTGCCGGAATAAAAATAAAATTGATGGAGTGTGATACCTTAGCAGTGTGCCGGACGATCTGGAATGCTGATGCTCCTCTAATGAAGAATCCATAAAATTCTGAGATACCCAAGAATCAATAAAAATTAGGTAACTCAGGTGGTGTGCTTTTGATAAATGGCAAGTACTCAATACTGTTATCATCAGAGAAAGGTTGAAGGCCTTTAAGCTGAATAGCCAAGGTCAATGCCCTTGGTTGAGTAGCGATTGTAATGATTTGGCGGCATTTTTGACCGAAAATGATGACAAACCTTTCTGGGTACACCAGATATTGAGTACTTAAGATAAATGCTCAAGTTGGGGAAAGATTATGTAAGATGCGATTTCTAATCAATAAACTCAATTTTCCTCAACAATCTAAGTCCTATACTTACCTCAAAAGATATGTTTCTTATCATTTGTTGGGGAAGATTTCTTGTTTGCCTGCTGATTGGGTCAATGATATTATTCAGAACGGGCTGTTCGTATTGTAAAGAAATGTCAGGACTCAGGGTAGCTTCTACAAATGCTCCGACAAACTCTGAAAATTGCATTTCGTAACCTATCCCTGCCAAAGCACCATAGTTAAATTTATTAACAAAAGGGTCGAGTGGAAAGTAACCGCCGTAGATGAGATACTGATTCAGATTGGTATTTAGAGTATATTCTAACCTGAGACCCAAAATGTAGTAAGGCTTATTGAGACTGTAAGTATTAATTCTTTTTTTTACTCCAAATGCCAATACAGCATTGTTAAATACAAAAGATTGAGAATTGGTACCGCCCACAAAATTAAAAGTCCTCTGCGAACTACCTCTTTGATGATATCCCAACTGAGTAAAGAATGAGCTTTTACTGTCTTCAGACCATGATTCTATAAAAAAAGCACCATGGTACGCAAATAGAAAATCCCTTTCTATTCCACTCCAACTTTGAGTGCCAAGAGTGCCGCCTATTTTAGGGCCAAACATAAATGATTGTGCAGTTCCATTTTGGGCTGCTATGCAAAAATAAATTAATAATAAAACTGCTTTTAATAGATTCATCTGATCGTAATTGTCATGCTACCATCCTCAAATAAATAGCTTTCTTTTGATTGTGCGAAATTCTTTCCCACTTTTGGTTTCTTCTTACCCCAATGTATAATACCTTCAATAATAACCTTTTCCCCTGTTTTGGGTTGTCTGCCATTCGGTATTCTATTTTGAAAATACAAAAGATCTAGATCTACATTGTAGCGTCTTGCTATACTTTGCATTGTTTCTTTTTCCTTTACAAGATGATATTCATTTTTTACAATCAATGTCAATCTTGTGTTAGTATGCGCTGTCTTTATTTGATCTAAGTCATTATATATTTTTTCCTCTTCAAGAGGTTTTGTAAATGCTATGGTTTCCTGATCCACACTTATTTGCTTATATTGATCATATTGATAAAGCTCATATTTTTCTATCACACTGATGAGTTTGTCAGCATACCTTGGGTCGGTGGCATATCCTGATGATTTTAGTCCATGAGCCCAGCTCACATAATCCAAAGGATTCAAATCAAATAAAAATCCATATCGATAATGACTTCCAGGGTTTTTTAAAAAATCGGAATGGGCCTTATACGAATGCTCGGGGCTTGAAAATTTTCTAAAACAACTTTTTATCAATTCCCCATTTACATAATCGTCATCTTCCCTATAGAATATTGGTCCTTCCCAATACTTACCACATTTGATACCAAAATGGTTTTTGGCTTTCAGAGCCAAGGCACTTCGGCCACTGTTTGACTCTAATATGCCTTGTGCTAATTTAACACTGGCAGGTATTCCCAAACGTTGCATTTCACTTTGTGCTATTTCATTATATTTGTCAATATAGGTTAGGACAGGATTTTTTTGATACAAAAATGAATGATCCTTTGCTTGTATAGACAAACAAAACATCAGTATTATTGTCAGGCTTATTATTCTCATGGTTGATAATATTAAAGTTTATTTTAATTCAAAATTTATACCATAAAGGGTATTAAACAAAAAAAACGATAATTATGGCAGATTTAATGGATTTACTACAAGGCCAGCTTTCAGGGGCAGTGCTTAAATCACTCACTTCTAATCTTGGTGCTAAAAATCAACAACAAACGCAAAACGCTACCAATGATGCAATATCAATATTAGTAAATGCAATGGCTAAAAATTCCTCTAGCAGTAAAGGAGCATCGGCTCTTGGCGCTGCTCTTGATAGAGATCATGACGGCAGTGTGCTTGATGATATTATGGGGATGATGGCGGGTAATAAAACGGCACCTTCTAGAGCGTTAAATGGTGCAGGAATCTTAGGACACATCTTAGGTGGCAGACAAAATGGAGCAATAGATATGTTGACTAAGAGAAGCGGTATGAATAAAACTCAAACATTAAGCCTTCTTATTAAACTTGCTCCGATGATAATGGGCGTATTGGGAAAAATGAAAAAATCAAATAACATGGATACTACAGGGCTTCCTGATATTCTCTCTGGTGCCGCATCAAAAGTCAATAGACAGACTTCTGGAGGAAATATTCTTGGATCCTTATTTGATCAAGATGGCGATGGCAATTTTAACAATGAAATTAAAAAAGTTGGTTTCAGTTTCTTAAAATCGTTGTTCAGAAGGTAGTAAATATTGCGTAATTATTCAGGTGGAGCCAATTTTGGCTAAAAAAAGTTCTTTTTGCATTATTCTTCGGCTATTCTGATAAAAAATAACAAATTTTTACCTGCCTTTTTGGTAGACAGGTCACAAAAGCACCCACCTGAGCGGTTACAAATCTAAAAAGATGGCTTTTCTCATAGGTAATGCTATTATTATTTTATAAGATATATTAAGTGAGTAGCGTTTTTATAGCGTGATAGTACAACTCAATATTATGATGAAATAATAAATTATTAAATTTCATTCATTTCAAAAATTATTTATACAAGTAATTACAAAATGTTATCATTTATAAAAAAAGTATCAGTAGGATTAATTCTATCGTTTGGAATTTTCACATCTATTAGTAGTCAGACGAAGATTACTGGCATCACCATGGTAGCTCCCCCTAGCCCTTTCAAAAGCGACCCAATGCCCGCAATAAAAAGAATGAGTAGTAAGTGGGTGGCTCTCGTACCTTACGCATTTATAGCAAGTAATAATGCTATTGTAAGATTTGGTTCTGATAGACAATGGTGGGGAGAACGAAAAGAAGGTATTGTAGAATCCATAAAACGTGCTAAGGATAACAATATGCGAATCATGATCAAACCCCAAATATGGATGCATGGGAAATGGATAGGAGATATGGATTATGAATCAGAATCAGATTGGAAAGAATGGGAGGAAAGCTATGAGGAATATATAATGACTTTTGTAGATATTGCTATCAAGTACGATGTAGAAATGATATGTATAGGTACTGAAATAGAAATTGCATCAAAAAGACGAGAGGCATATTGGCGAAAGTTAATAAAAAAAATAAGAGATAAATATGAAGGACTATTGACCTATTCTTCAAATTGGGACAGTT
>JAZGFD010000071.1:0-9156 GCA_036479115.1 Saprospiraceae bacterium
GTTTTCTTCGCAACAATGAACCCCTTGACTGAATAGTCATTCTAAGAATGATTTAGAATACACCCCTGTATTTTCAAAACAAATAAACCAAGATGTTTTTGGTGACTGGGTGACTTGCTCAAGTTGAACCACCATTTTTTTAAACCCAGAAACATTGTTTGAGAATTGACCTAAGTAAATAGCCTTGCTTCCACCATGATATGAAACATCGATGGTGGCTTTGGATACATCAGTTCCGATAAAAGATGAATACAGTGTAATATTTTTTAGTTAAAAAAAATAGATTAACACTAACTCCTTTAGTAGGCATTTAATCCTGAATTTCTACATAGTGATTAATCTGTTGAATAACGGAGGACTAATTCAGATAATAAGCCATTGTGCTTATGAGTAGTTATAGTTCACCTCCGTTATTTTTTATATTAACAATAAAATGTTAACTCAACAAAAGAAAAAGAAACAAAAAGAAAAATTATATATAGTAATAATAGTAATATGATATAAAAATATCATAATGCAATACTAAAGGAGTAGTTACTTAATTTTTTTTCAACTCGCTGATACTCAGGCATCACCGAATATCAAAAAACTAAATTCGTGCCCAAAATATTCTATTTCATAAAATTCGACAGTCTCCGTTCAAGCACTACTTACATTTTAACGTGTAGTTCAATAAATTTTATTGATTATATTCATTTAGTCAATCATTTAAAATGCTTTTCTGTTTCAGCCACTATTTAGTTATAAACAAATGTTATAATCATCATGAAAATATCCATTGTAACCAACTTATATTTAATAATCACACTCTCTCTCTCTTCAGGATGTAAGAATGTAGACTATACTCCTGTTTCACTTGATCACAAGGCTTCGTCATGGTTTAAAAATGATAACTTTCCTTATAGTCTTAAAACTCCCTCACGAGAACTAAAAATGCCTATGGTATTAAAAGAAATATCAGGATTGTGCTATTTGAAAGACAAAGATCAACTTGTTGCTATAAATGATGAATTAGGCAACATTTATTTAATAAACCCCCATACCAGTGAAGTTGAGAAAAAAATACGTTTTCAACGTTTTGGAGACTATGAGGCGGTAGAATATGTGAATGATAAGTTCTTTGTAAGTAATAGCAAAGGAGAGTTGAGAATGATCAATGTAGGCGAAGATGTAGATGTAAAATTGCTGCGTACCAGATTGGGTTATCATAATAATGTGGAAGGAATGGGTTATGATCCTGAAAATAAAAGATTATTATTAGCATGTAAAGATCAACCACACTTGGATGGAGCTATAAAGCTTAAAGGCAAGGCGGTTTATGCTTTCTCATTATCTGAAATGAAGCTGGATACTACCCCAATATTTATTGTGAAAGATAAAGTTCTTCTCAAATGGTTTGAAGTGAATGTAGGCAAGTTAACAAATAAAATTAAAGATAGAATTTCTAGTTTTTCTCCATCAGCAATAGCCAAACACCCGACATCGGGCCTTTTATATGTTACATCGGCAAGAGGAGATATGTTAGCTGTATTTGATGAAAATGGAAATGTAAAACATGTGGAACTGGTAAGACGGTATATGGAGCAGATAGAAGGTATATGTTTTGATTCTAAAGCAACATTATATATCAGTAGTGAAGGAGTTTCTAAAAAAGGAAGGATTTTTGTTTTTGCACCTTTAGAATAATCAATAGTCTGCTTTGAAAAACAATAAAATAAAAATGAATCCGCATTTAGTAAAAAACACCAAATTTGGGAAGATGCAGTCTTTGGGGCTCGTTTTGATGGCTTATGTGCTGGCCTACATGGCGGCAGAACTGACCTTTCTGCAATTTGGTCATTTGGGTGATATATATGGAATTTTGGTAGCCAATATTGCCGCTACTTTTGTAATTTATTTTCTTGGTCTTTTTGTTCAAAATGCCAGCCTTTATGATCCTTATTGGTCTGTAGTACCTGTAGGATTGGCAGTTTATTGGTGGTCAATATCAGATTATGACATGACGGATATGAGAAAGATCTTGTTAATGATTGTGCTTTTGTATTGGTCTGTCCGCCTTACGTTCAATTGGGTGCGAGGTTGGGCTGGGTTTATACAAGAAGATTGGCGATATGAAATGCTCCGTGATGCAAATGGTAAGTGGTACCCTTTCGTCAATCTGGGAGGCATCCATCTGATCCCTACATTATTGGTTTTTTTAGGAATGATACCAACCTACTTTGTTTTATATCAGTCTAACAACCCATTGAATGAAATTGATTACCTGGCATTTCTAATTGGAATAATAGCAGTAACCATAGAGCTCATTGCCGACGAGCAAATGAAGGAATTTAATTCTAACCCTACTAACCATGGCAAAATTATGAAAAGTGGCCTTTGGAAGTATTCCAGGCATCCCAATTACTTTGGGGAAATACTCTTTTGGGTGAGTATGTTTTTATTCGCTTATGCTGCTGGGCATCAATATTTATGGACTATTGTAGGAGTAGGATCAATGTTAATTCTCTTCCTCTTTGGCAGCATTCCAATGATGGATAAACGCAGTAAAATAAGACGGCCAGGATTTAAGGAATATGTGCGAAAAACTTCAAAATTAATATTTTTACCGCCTAAGAAATAAAATTATACCTTCCAGAATATGACAGAAGACCTTTTTTATAAAGTAATCATTGGATGGATTATTATTGCTATTGTTGTTTTCCCTTTTGCTCTTAAAATTGCTGCTCCTTATGGGCGGCACATAAGAAAAGGGTGGGGCACTCTCATTGATAATAGATTGGGATGGATGATTTATGAAGCCCCGGCACTTGTTTTTATTTCCGGTTTCTTTTTTTTAGGAGATGCTTATAAGTCAAATGCTGTATGGATTATGTTTTCTTTATTCATGCTACATTATTTTAATAGAACTTTCATTTTTCCTTTTAGAATTCAGACAAAAGGCAAGAAGGTGCCTATGGGTATTGTTGTTTCTGCATTTTTATTCAATGTGGTAAATGGTAGTATTATTGGCTATTTTCTAGGCTTTATACAGACATATAGTGATGACTGGATTAACGATCCACGATTTATCGTAGGGTTATTGGTTTTTACTGTAGGGATGCGTATCAATTGGCAGTCTGATAACATTCTTATCAACTTACGTCAACCTGGTGAAACGGGATATAAGATACCATTTGGGGGGTATTTTGAAAAAGTGTCATGCCCCAATCACATGGGAGAAATCATAGAATGGAGCGGATATGCCATAATGATGTGGGCATTGCCAGGACTGTCATTTGCCATTTGGACAATGGCTAATCTTATACCCAGAGCCTTAGACCATCATAGGTGGTATCAAAATACTTTTGAGGATTATCCAAAAGATAGAAAGGCTATTATACCTGCATTACTATAACCTGGAGCCCACTCTGAAAATAGATAATTTTTACAAAATCAATTATTTTAGATGATATTATCATTTTCTGATATTTATTGATGCCTGAGTATCAACAGATTGAAAAAGACAATAAGATCACTAAATGATATATGCAGAGCTTGTAGAAGTGAATATTTTAGATTTTTTATGTTTTGGGAGTAGCCTCAAACTTCTAATATGAATAATTTACAGTAAAATAGAAAGATCTTCCTGGTGATTTTTGCACTTTAAACCACTTATTCGGATTCTGATCTATAAAGTCTTTGGTGACATTTTCGGCAAAACCAGCTATGTCATTTGTACCATTAAAACGCAAAATACCTATTTCGTTGAAGAGATTGTTAATATTAAATTGAGCACTAATATTATTGTTGATATTATACATCACGCCTACTTTCCACAAGTTAAAAGAAGGAAGTGTAAATGATTGTTGAATGTTTGCAAATTTTTCGGCATATCTTCTGTAATTAACTACCAATGAACCCCGTCTTTTATTGAAGTTTATTATACTGGTAATATCTAAAGGTGAAAGGTCAAGTTTGCGAGCTGTACTCCCAGCAACGGGTAATCCAGAAAGGTCTACAAGAAAATCATCATCAGGAGTATCTGAGGTGCCTGTATTCCATACTTTGTAATCCTGATTAGTACCTCCCGAAATGTTTAAGATGTTTCTCAATGACCACCATGGTGTAAGGATGTAATTGAATTCTATTTCAGCTCCATAATAATTGGCAGAATTAGATAATGGTGGAGTAAGATAGAACCCTTCTGGGTCAGAAAGAGAGATGACAAGGAGCTGATTGAATATGTTCCTTTCAGTTGAAAGGTACCCTACGGCAAAAAGACCAAATCTATCTTTTGAATACTTTAGTCCTATCTCTGTCTGAGTCACCTCCCTTGGTTTGAATATAGGAGGGTTTCCATTTGTAAAATTTTCTTGCACATATAAAGCATCCAATAATTTTTCACTGTGACTGTATCGAGCATAAGTTGCTGTATTCTCATTTAATTTATAGTTTAGTCCAGCACTATATGACAGTCCACTATAATCTACATCAAAATCTAAATATTCTCCGCTAAATGCTCCATAAATATTGTCGGATACAGTAAGTGCATTCCCATCAATACCACCTAATTCGTTATCAGCATCTTGCACCTCAGTAATGCCGCTCCGCCCGGAGTGCTTAATGGTCTCGTAGCGCAATCCAGCATCAATGTTCAAATTAGCATTGAGTTTCCATTCGTCACTTACGAAAACCGAGATCGTGGTTTCATCTAGTAGATTGTATTCATTTACAAGGCTATTAAAACTATGAAGACCTGTAGAATTATTAAAAACTGCAGTCTGATTGCTCAAATGTGCTACTGGCAACAATTCAGGTGCAAACTGTGCAAACTGTGCAAAATCAGCCATGATTACTCTTGTTCCTAAAAGCCTAGGTTCTTCTTCTACAGTGAGAAAGGCTGTCGCCGAATTTAATACGCGATCATTGTGTGCTAGTGAATAGTAAGCGCCTAAGGTAAGGGCGTGATTTTCTAATTGCCCATTGAGAGATAATTGTTGCACAAATTCAGTGATTTTAAGTTCATCATTATTTACTAATGCCCAAAATATTTCCCCATTTCCAGGTAAATTATTCATTGATATTTGTGGTATTTGACCTCTGATAAGAGCCTCCGTATTTACGGTGGCGAGGGTTTCATTGGTCTCTAGGTCATATACTTGATATTCACCAAAAACCATAGGTGCCAGATCAGTAAAGAACAAATCAAAATTAGAAAATAGCCTTGCAAATAAGCTGTTTGCAGAGATTGTTGCCATACCCCCTTCTTCGGCAATATGGTTTATTATCAGAGATTTCTTCGAGAATTTTCCTGATAATTTTACTTGCCAATTGTCAATAAGATTGTAATTGACGTTAAGTCCTATTGCCCTTTCTTTTACTTTTTGTTGGTCTCTTGATCTGATGTTTTTAAAAGCAGTAGGGTCTTCCTTAATCCGCCTTCCATCAGGCAGGTTAAAAGCGACATCTGGTAATACAAGGTTATTTTCAAAATTAAAACCTAAAGCAGGTTGAATATTGTCCCACCCTTGTACCAAAGTAGGTCTATTAAATCCTACTCTATCATTCAAATATTTACCTATTATTTTCACACTGAGGTCATCTCCATAAAACTTGGTAAGGTTAAGTTTTAATTGTCCCCCTTGGCTATGTGGATAAAGTGACTTTTGGATACCTCCATCATACCTCACATGGCCGCCTATAGCATAATGCCAACCTGAATGAGATATCCGTCCCCCAATAAAAGTCTCTAGTTTGTTGTATACTTCATTTTCATTTGCTTGAATACCAACACGATTTTGTATTTCTATTTCAAAATCTTCTTTCCCAACACGAGTGATGTAATTAAATATTCCACCAGGTGAATTAGCAGAGACGATTGATGCACTTCCTCCCCTTACAGCTTCTACTCTTTCAGACATGAGGTCAGATCTTATAAACATATCACGAGTGAATTTTTCATTAGAAGACATCTCAGATATCGATGAGGGCAGGCCATCTTCTTGTAATGAAAAGTAAGGAGTAGATAACCCTCTACCAAAAATCTCTACACCTACTTCACCATTGGCATCATTAATATATATACCAGGCACTATTTTTAAGGCTTCTATAGCACTAGTAGGAGCAAGCTCATTGATCTCAAAGGCGCTTAGCAAACTGACAGATACGGAGGATTCTAGCTTAGATTTTTCATTAAAGTTAGCGCTAACCACAATTTCTTCCATTTGTAAAATGTCAGGATACAGGATGATTTTTATATCATCTTCCATGTCTATCACATTGATAATCAATGATTTAAAGCCAATGTACGTAACTCTTAGTTGGGGTTCTGTTTGATCAACACTCAATTCGAAAAAACCATTAATGTCAGTTGTGGTACCAGTTCTTGATTTTGTGGTGGCTACATAAGCGCCAAATAGAGCTTGGTTATAAGAATCAAGAATATAACCACTGACCTTAATCTCTTGAGAATGAAGGGTGGTAAACATTGAAATAACCAGTATTGTAAAAATACACCTCTTTATGGATGAGTGAATTTTGTGGTTTTCATGAATTTGAGGAGTGTTCATAATACCAAGGTAAGAATAGTGAGTATACATAATGCACAAGAATCATAATTCTAAAGTTTTTTTTCTTGAAAGAATTAAAGGCTGAAGAAGTTCTGTCTTTTAGCCAATGACTTATCTTCTTGTAAAAATTGCAATTTGTTTTCAACACTTGAACCCCACTATGAAAACAGATAATTAATACAAAATTAATTATTTTAGATGATATTATCAATTTTTATATTTGTTGATACCTGGTTATCAACAGGTTGAATAGGCGATGAGATTGCTAAAAGAAGCATTTTAGATTTTACATGTTTTCGGAGTGGGCTCACATTTCACTAGTGTTGTGTAAGTACTTAATATTGAAATAATCATAGAAAGGCTGAAAGCCTTTAAGCTGAATAGCCAAGGGTAACGCACTTGGTTACAAAGCGAATGTTGTGATTTGGCGGCATTTTTAACCAAAAATGATGACAAATCATTCTGTTTACAAAAGATATAGAGTACTTACCAAAAATCTCTGCAATTGACTAATACTTATTATTTGACACTGAACTATTTTTTCTTAACTCAACATTAGTGTAAACACATGAGAATAAGAAAGAAACAAGAAAATGGATAATTCTTGTTACTTTAGACTATTGTTTTAATTATAAAAAATAATTGGGATGAAGACTATCTTTGTCATCTTAGTCAGCTCTATCATTTGCTTTTCTAAGCTATTCTCACAATGTGAATTTCACGAAAATTTGACATTTGAAACTGCATTAATTTTCCCATTACCCTTTGGTATCACACCACTAGAAAAAGGTGGTTTAGGCATTAATCAGGAAGCTACTATAGGAAGCCCTTTTGATTTTAAATGGACAATGATCTGGCCTGATAGTTTTAATAATGCTACTACAGGAGGAACAGCATTTGCCGACACCCTTCAGTTTTTCTTAGATCAAACAATTTGGGTGCGCGATAACCAATTGGATTCTATGCCCAACGGACTAAGTTTTTCTATTGACCCCCCAAGTGGCATTGTATTTCCTAATTCTGAAGCTCCAGTTGCTTGTATACGATTATTCGGAACTCCAGAAGCTGATGTGATTCCTGGCGATTATCTGATGACTTTTTCAGTAAAAACATGTCTTGAAATCCCAGATGTTTTTTCAGGTTGCCAAGATGCTCTTATTCCTAGTATTATATCAGGCTTTCCTGGTGAGTACAGATTAAAAATAAATAAAGAAGGTACCGTAGCTGTAAAGGAAACGCTCAATAATACCGTAAAATTAAGAGTGGCTCCAAATCCTTTTGTAAATAAAACAATAATTGAATTTAATTCAGAAGGATTATCTGATAACTATTTGTTTGAAGTGTATGACCTTAATGGCGCTTTGGTAAAATCAAAAATTTTATCAATGACGTCTAATCATCAGAAAATATCATTGGATGCCTCAGGATTAAGTGCTGGGGTCTATGTTTTTCAAATAAAAGGCAAAGAGGGTATGATTACTTCAAGATTGGTGGTGCAAAAATAAATAATTGAAAACATAATAAATATCGTGTGTGTATTTCAACATGCCTTGAGATGTCAAGAGACTTTCAGGACACGGTCTGTAAAACCACTATTTTACAGACAAAAGGTATTCTGATCTCTTTACCTATATATCGCAAATTAGAAAGGCACTTTATATTACTGTGGTATTATTTTCTATATTTCTTTTTTAGTAACTGCTATTATTTTCCAAGTCTTTCTATATTTCCAAAAGGGTAACCTCTAATCCTTAGGCTATACATCATTCTTTTTTACTATTCTTGTGATATGTTGAAAATTATCTCCAGTCTTATTCTGAATATGAGAGGATGGACTATTGAAGGCACACCTTCAGAAGAGGCCAAAAGATGTGTGATCTTAGCCGCGCCTCATACTTCTAATTGGGATTATCTTTATGCTATAGCTACAGGATTTGTAAAAGGAATTAAATTTAAGGTCGCTATCAAGCATTCTTGGACAGTATTTCCATTTGGAATAATTATCAGACCACTTGGAGGAATCGGAATAAAGAGAGGGAAGCATAGAAATGAATCCGTAAGTCAAATAGATATGATGATTGATTTATTTTCAAAATATCAAACATTGTCATTAATAATAGCTCCAGAAGGTACTAGAAAGCTTAAAACAAAGTGGAAAACAGGCTTTTATCATGTGGCTCATAAAGCCCAAGTTCCTCTTATACCTGTCTTTATGGATTATACAAATCGTAGGATTATTTTTGGCCCTTCTATTTCATCTGATGGCACATTGGAAGAAGTAATGAAAAATGTGGGGGGCTATTATCAATCAGTGGATGGTGGGCCTAAGAATCCAAAATTATTCAGTCTGGATGAATCCTATATTACTCAATAAAAAGTAAAGATCAAGCCATCAAAAGTAGTCAAGAAAAAAGTGAATTTGAATGAGAAAAGCAAAGCCATTAATTATGAGTAAAAGCTCAGGTGCTATCAATAATGAGCCCACTCCGGAAACAGACATTTTTCACAAAATGAGTTGTTTTGGATGAGATTTACATTTATTGAGATTCGGTGATGCCTGAGTATCAGCTCATTGAAAAAAATATAAAGATCGCCAAAAGAAACTTTT
>JAZGFD010000072.1:0-8017 GCA_036479115.1 Saprospiraceae bacterium
ATGTCATCAAGGCCGTCATTATTCAAATCACCTCCTGATACATTGGGCCCTAACATCGAAGTTTGGTGTGGCAATAATATTTCTTTTTCAAAATCGTCATATAAATTTTCTACATGTTCGTGTGATATGATAATATTTGTATCTCTCTCTGTTCCAAATAATTGAGTACTTGATGATGAAGCCATTGGTATCAGGTTATTAATGGACTGGGAGTGATCAATTACTATTGTTTGGTTGATTTCAACGTCCCACATTAATTGTGATTTGCCATCAGGCCAAATAATTTTCAATGTATCAATGACTTTGATTTTTCCAAGCCCAAAATGCAATCGAGGAGCTACAGAGGACTGGAAACCTCTTGATAAGGTTAGTTCTTGATATTGCACCATATCATTGGTATAAAGAGTAACCTTAACGCCTAATCCACTTACATTTCCATTAGGCCCTTTAAATTTTAGAGCAAGAAAATTGTTCTGATCAGAGCTAGAATTTTCGAACACTGTAGCATAATCATCCACATTATTTATAACAATCTCCAAATCACCGTCATTATCTAAATCTACATAAACACTGCCGTTAGAAAAGCCAGAAAAACTCAATCCCCACTTATCATTGACTTTTTCAAAAGTAAGATCGCCCTTATTTCTAAATACAAAATTGTCAATCTTTTCAGATGGTATTCCGAGGCTTTTCTCAAGAAAACTCATGTCATGATTTTCTTTCTTATCAATTTTATCAAAATAATCTTTGTTATTAATCTCTCTTCTGGTACCATTGGTAATAAAAATATCTTTCCATCCGTCATTGTCAAGATCTGCAAATAAAGGGCCCCAACTCCAATCAGTGGTTGACACTCCTGCCAATCGTGATATGTTGCTAAATTTTGGTTGTGAGGTTTTGTCGATCATCCCATTGTTGAGTTGGAGCATATTCTGCATATATTGAAAACCGAAACCAGCATTGACAGTACCCCAAAACAAAGATGTATTCATGCTTGCCATATTCGCCTTTGACCTTCGGTTGTCTCCAGGTGTCATATCCATTTGCAAGATATCCAACAGGCCATCATTATTAAAATCTGCTATATCCACTCCCATTCCAAATAGTGCAGTTTGACTTGTACTTCTCTGTACATTTTCTGTGAATGTTCCATTTTGATTATTGATATATAAATAGTCAGGCACATTAAAATCATTCGACACATATATATCTGGCCATCCATCATTATTAATATCACTTACCATTGCACTATTTGTCAGCCCAAATGATTTTACATTGGCCTCATCGGTTACATTGGTAAATGTGCTACCATCATTACGATAAAGTTGGTCGCTTTCGATAGCTTTAGTATGCTGCATTTTATATTGATAAAAACTATTTGGGGTACTAAATTTTGTAGGGGGGTAATTTGCCACATAGAGGTCTAAGTCGCCATCAAGGTCATAATCAAAAAATGTAGATTGAATGCTATGCCCATTATCTGCTATTCCATATTGCTCGGCTCTCTCGGTAAACGTGGTGTCGCCATTATTGATATAAAGGAGGTTTTCTCGTGGCCCATATTTCCCACTCACTGAGCAATAGATATCTAAATAGCCATCGGCATTGACATCAGCCATTGTCACTCCTGTAAACCATCGATTATCCCCTGTGATATTTGCAGCTTCAGATATATCTTCAAATTTTAGGTTTCCTTTGTTCAAATACAGCTTATTTGGCACCATGTTGCCTGTAAAGAACAAATCTACAAGTCCGTCATTATTAATATCTCCAGCTGATATGCCACCTCCCATATAGATGTAACCATAGTTAAAATAATTGAGAGAGTCTGATTCTATTAATTTATTAGAAAAGGTAATACTTGTTTGCTCAGGGCTGAGTTCGCTGAATATTTTAGTGTTTTGATTTTCACTATCGTTCTCACTGCAAGAGTACAGAAATGCTATGGTTAACAATAACAGGAAATACTTCATTTTAGAAGATTTTTTTGGATACAAATTTAATGACCCTTGATATTATACCCTAATGGTTTCAAATATGCTTAAATAGTAACTACTCAAGTGATATCAATTTTGGCTATCAAAAATTCTTTTATTACTATACTTCGGCAAATTTATATCTCAAACCGAAGATGTGCCAAGATAATCAAGATTCAATAACACATAAAATAAGTTATTAATAGCGCTGCTATTAATATAAAAATAGTCTGTGTCAAGGCATAAAATAGCAATTTTTTATCTGCCTGTTTGGCAGACAGATTCCAAAAGCACACCACCTGAGTAGATACCTTAAATAAAAACAGAGCATTGATTTACCAATGCTCTGTATAATAGGTTTTACTTCAATTCGAGAATATCCTAGAATCCAGGATTTTGTGTTAATGCTCCTTGACTTAAATCAATAGCTTCAGAAGGAATTGGAAACATATCATGTTTGCCTTCATAAGCTCTAGAATCACCTGCAAACGAGGTAATTGTTCGAGATTCGTTAGCGGCATAGGCATCCATTACGGCTGACCCAACGCCCCATCTTCTGATGTCAAATAACCTATGGCCTTCCATACCGAACTCTAATCTACGTTCGAAACGTACAGCTTTTCTAGCCATCATCTGATCAGCAAAAGAATCATAAAGTTCTATGCTATAATTAGCTGCATCAGCACCAGATTCGTCTTTGACTGTTGCACTACTCTTAGCACGGCTTCTCACTTGGTTAACGAGGTCTAGGGCAGCACCCATATTACCCATTTCTACATTTGCCTCAGCAGCCATTAATAGTACATCAGCATATCTCATAATGTGGTAGTTTATTCCTGATCGTTGCTGACCCCAGCCACCAGTACCTTGGTTGCCACCTTCACTTTGTTGATACACATGTTTTTTAGCTGAATAAGGACCAGATATGTCTGCAAATGCAGATCTTACCCACTCTTTACCAGGATGTACACCATATCCATTGTACTCTATGCCTCTTCTACCTACTGTATAATCCAATCTAGGATCAAGAGGTCCAGCATGAGTTGTAAATGGTTCATCACTATTGATGCCATAATCATTAGCCACATCAGTTTGATTGTAAGTATCAAGTAAAGGCAATCCACCTTCAGTTTGATATGCATTTACTAAATCCTGACTTGGCTGATAGAATCCACAACAACCGAATGGCCCTAGCCAGTTTAAAGTAGCGCCTCTGTTACCATTAAAAGACTGACCACCATCAGCGGTAAACTGAATTGAGAATATGCTTTCCACACTATTGTCACCTACAATTTTAAAATTATCAACAAACTCTGGAAGCAAAGAATATGCTCCACTGCTTATAATTTCATTTAAAAGTGATAATGCTTCTCCATATTTAGCCTGATAAAGCATTGTTTTAGCCATGAAAGCCTTAGCTGCCATAGAGGTAGGACGACCTGCATCTGCTTGAGAGCTTGGCAATCCACTAACAGCTGCTTGAAAATCAGCTTCTATTTGAGACCATATATTCCCAGAATTTGGCTGGCTAAATTCTGTAGCTTGAAAATTTTCCAATGAGATAAAAGGAACGTTTCCAAACATTTTTTGAAGTTCAAAATTATAATGTCCTCTCAAAAAATGAGCCTCAGCTGCTTGACCTGAAAAATCACCACCATCAATTTTACTAATTAAGTCCAATACGGCATTGGCTCGATTGATCCCTGCAAAAATAGCTTTCCATTTTCCTGCTAAATAAGGGTTGCCACTTGTCCAGTCAAATGTTTCTAATAAAAACAAATCTGCCTGGTCACCATCAGTACTTCCTTTGTGAGCGTCATCCGCTATTACATCCATCCACCAGTTATCACCAGCTTTGTGCCAATCAGCACCACCTTTACTATTTTCACCATCAAGAGTTGAATATGCACTAGTCAATAATAAATCAACTCCAAGTTCATTCTGTAATGATTGATCACTTAATGCACCTATTGCGGCAGTTTCGGTGAAATCCTCAGAACATGCCAGTAATAGTACCAGCATCAATCCAAAATAAAATAATGTTTTTTTCATTTTTATTAAAATTTAATGTTAGTCCCAAATGTTAATATTCTCGATACTGGATACGTGTTAAAGTCAACTCCCAATGTTAAATTGTTCCTATTAGAAGTAACTTCTGGGTCTAATCCTTCATATCCTGTCAATGTAATCAAATTAGTACCTTGTATGTATAAACGTAAAGAAGACATTCCTAGTTTATCAGATGCTGATTTAGGTAATGTATATCCTATTTGTAAGTTTTTTAATCTAAGATAAGACCCATCTTCTACAAAAAACGAACTAGGGTTGGTTTCGCTATTGCTGATTGAGTTTTGCAATGCAGGAAGGCTAGCTCCTGTATTAGAGGATGACCAAGAGTCAAGAACTCTAACACTTCTATTTACATTAAAAAATGTTGGAAAATCAGTAAATATTTTTTCGTAGTTATAAACTTCATTTCCTTGTGAACCTTGAAAGAATGCACTTATATCTAATCCTTTAATGTCCGCTCCTATATGAATACCATATGTAAAATCTGGATGGGGAGAACCGATAAATTCACGATCCAAATCATTGATAACATTGTCACCATTGAGATCTTTGTACTTAAATCTTCCTACTCCATCGGCTGCTGATACAAAATTTTGATCAGCAGAAGAAGAAACTTCAGATTCACTTGCAAAAACCCCTTCTACTACACGACCGTAGAAATAAGAAATTGGTTGTCCTTCCTCTGTTCTTGTAATAGCACCATTTCTAAAAGTTGATACACCAGTCTGAAATGCATTGATCCATTCTGTTACTTCATTCTTATATGAAGAAAAGTGTGCACTCACATTGTAGTTCAATCCAGAATTTGTTGATTTGTTATAACCAAGACTTAAATCTACTCCTGTATTTTTAACTGAACCCAAATTAACAAGAGGTGGGCTTGCATCTGGCCCTGTAGTAGGGATAAGTGTATTGTCTCTTACTATCAAATCTTTGGTTTTGATATTAAACCACTCCACTGACAATGACAATGCTTCATTAAATAATCCCAAGTCTAATCCTATGTTAGTAGATTTACTGGTTTCCCATCTTAAATTAGGATTACCTACAGAACTCAATATAGCACCTGTAGATAAAGCTCCTCCATTAAATGCATAGTTGGCATAAATCTCACTTAATCCAGAAATATTAATAGTAGGATTGTTAGCAGGAAGAGATTGGTTACCCAATTCTCCATATGATGCTTTCAATTTAGCACGACTGATAATGCCATCAGTTGAGAAAAAGTTTTCTCTACTCAATGCCCAACCTACACTTATAGATGGAAAAATGTCTGCTTTGTTATCACCTTGGAATCGAGAAGACTTATCTCTCCTTACTGTGGCAGTAACAAAATATTTTCTATCGAATGCATAATTTGCAGAACCGAAATATGAAAATAAAGTTGATGTTCTATCATGAGCAAATGTGACAAGTGGTGTTCCTGACCCGTTCCCAAGTAAATAAAACTCTGGTGTTTCAAATAAATAACCGGTTCTACTAATCCCCTGACCTTTAGCTTTTTCTTCTAAAGCCTCGACTCCTAAAAGGACATTTAAGTCATGATTGCCAAATTCTTTTCGATAATTCAAGGTATTCGTCCAAGTCCAAGAATTCAAACTATTGGAACCTTCAGTTAGCGTATTAGTAGAAATTGATTCTGCTGCTTCAGGATCTAAAGCATTAAAAGCACGACTTGTCAAAGATGCCACACTACCACTAATTACAGTTTTGGCTGATAATTCATCAGTTAAATCAATTTCAGCATAAACATCACCTAATAGGCGAAAATCTTTTCTATAATCATTCTGACCTCTGCTAAGTACGGCTACTGGGCTTGGTGTATTTCCTAATTCATTTGCATTGTTATATCCTCCAGAAAAATTACCATCTGCATCAAATACAGGCACCAAAGGATTCATCCTAAGGGCACTATTGATCTGGTTAACTCCTGAGCCTACACCTGGCACTATACCGTTTCTAACTTCAGGGTTAGAGCCTTGAGAATAAGTAACATTTACATGTTGACCTATACGCAATCTATCTGCAACCTTAAATTCTGAATTAAGTCTTGTGTTTCCTCTCTTATATCCAGTATGGATTTGAACTCCTTCCTGATTTAAAAAACTTGCTGACATAAAATATTTTCCAGTTGCAGTTCCATTCTGAAGAGAAATGGATGCATTTAGGACTTTTCCAGATTGTGAAATTGCATCAATCCAGTCTGTACCATTTGGGTTTACATTAGCTGTTGCAGGAATACCTGTTCCATTTAATGTAGAAGGGACTACAGCTGAAGAACCGTTACCATATTGCACATGATTTGGAGATTCTCCTACATTGCGGAGACTTTCAAATATCATATCACCATGTTGCTGTGCATTCAGGAGTTTAGGAGTATTGATCATATTACTTACACCTGTATACAAATCAACAGAAAATTCCGCTTTGTCCATGTTATATCCTCCACTTTTGGTAGTGATGATAACTACACCATTAGATGCTCTTGCTCCATATATTGCAGCTGCACCATCTTTTAAAACATTCATTTGGTCAATGTCAGATGGATTAATACTGTTTAATACAGTGGCATCATTTGTTTGTACCCCATCTATAATATAAAGTGGATCTGTATTATTAGAAGTGCCAAAACCACGAATATTAATTTTTGGAGCTGATCCTGGAGAACCACTGTTGACTACAGTAACACCTGATACTCTGCCCTGTAGAGCTTGTGCTGCATTGGTCATAGGTGCTTTTACGGCTTCGTCCATATCAACAGAAGAAACTGAGCCCGTGATATTACCTCTTGTCTGTGTTTGATAACCAGTGACTACTACCTCGTCTACTAATAGTCCTTGGCTTAAAATTATATCCACTACTGTACGGTTGCCTACAACTTCTTCTATATTACTATAACCTACAAATGAGATTACTAATACATCAGTACTTGCAGCTTCAATGGAATATGATCCATCAATATCTGTAATGGTACCCCTACTTGTGTTTTGGACAAACACAGAGGCACCGATTAAGGCCTCACCCGTCTTCGCATCCACGACGGTACCAGTCACGGTTTGTGAGACCATAGTCCCTGAAACAAAAAGCCCTGCTATTAAAAACAAAAAGCTTTTCATCTTAATCTTAAAAAGTTTGTTCATACTTTACTACTTTAAAATTTTGATTTATAAATAAATTATTGTCTTTCAATATAGAATTGTGTAATATAAGGCATCTAATTTTTGAACAACAAATTATTCTTGCCATAAAATGAGAATGTAGTCAATTTACCATAGATGGCAGCAAATTTACCATCAAAAACAGAATTGGTTATTATTTTCTTTTAATTTTTATATACAAAAGGTAAGAGCCCGACTTATTAGTAGTCAAATGAGAATTTTACTAGTTTCCAGTACCTTTTTGCTGAGTATCTTCATTTATATTAGTAAAACTGATATCTATATTGGAGGAGGATAATATGGACATCTGTCTTTTTTATACAAAAAGAATTGGTTAGATTTTTTTGTCAAAAAGGAACCCATTTCATTCGAAGTAGACTCCTATATTTGCATCATAGAAAATCACATTATATTATGACATTAATAGATATTAATAGCACAGAATACGCAGGGTATTATAAGAGGTACATTGATACTGTAACCAAAGGAGTTCAACTCTCAGATGCATATCAGAAAGTTGGGAAATTAAAGAAATATATGGAAAAAATACCCAAAGTAAAACTGTCGTATCGTTATGATGAGGGGAAATGGTCAATCAAAGAAGTGTACCAACATATCATTGATACAGAACGGGTATTTGCTTATCGGTTGTTTCGTATAGGAAGGATGGATAGTACGTCACTTTCAGGTTTTAATCAAGACGACTTTATCGAACCAAGTGCTGCGGATTCAAAATCATTAGAATTACTACATCATGAGTATTGTACTACCAGAGCCAATACTTCTGCTATTATTCACAGTCTAAGTGCAGAC
>JAZGFD010000073.1:0-8476 GCA_036479115.1 Saprospiraceae bacterium
TGTCCGATAAAATGGATACTTTTATTCATGATTAATTGTTTGTACAAAAACAAAGTAATCATTGTGAGGGTGGTCTTAAGATTTCCCTCCTTTTATTTTTTTTTAATCGGACAACACTAATTAATTAGTCAAATTTTTTGCTATCGCCGGAATAGCGACTTGGTCTTGCAAGTAACGTCTCGACTATGGTTAGTACAGGATTTCGAAAGACTGAATTTTCGGTTTCGCACTTGGTCAAATTTTTAATTTTTTCTTTAATAATAGACACGCAAAATTGAAAATTTTGGCAAACGAGCAGAGAATGCTGAATCCATATCTCTGAGGTCTCAGCTTAAGGAAGGACTGAACGGAAACCCATTTTGAAATTTGATATGGAATCAAATGATAGCCATACCTTAAATTAAGAACTACTCAATGGTGGTGTAAAGAGCCTTGCTCATGTACACTTTATCGTGCCTAGCGGCGGTGTGACATTATACAACAAATGGAAAGCAGGAAAAAAGAAAGTTTCTCTTTTCCGTCAAAGCGATGAGCAAAGTCTTTCGTGCTAAATTCATCCACAGTATTTTTTACGATACGACGGTACAAAAGCACTGGAGTGAGTCTTTTTAATAAAAATTCCCTCGCTACTGTCACTCATGCAGAAAGCTTAGACCTTATCGTTGTATGGTTTCCATACAAATGTTCTATTTTTCCCTTGAGGGCTTTTCTGGCAAAAAATATTCTGCTTTTTACAGTCCCTAAAGGAAGACTGAGGTGATCGGCAATTTCTTGGTACTTGTATCCTATAAAGTGCATTTCGAATGGCACTCTGATTGAGCCTTCCAAATCCTTGATCATGTCCTTTAGTTCCGTCATTAGGATATTGGTTCCTGCTGCATTGTCAATGGCAACAGAACCTGAATTGAGATAATACAGATTGTCTGTTTTGTCAAACACTGTATTCATCTTTGATTTTTTTCTGTAATTGTTAATAAAGATATTCTTCATTATTGTAAAAAGCCATGCTTTTAAGTTAGTGCCCAGCCTAAATTTGTCTCTATTCGTAATTGCCCTAAAGGCTGTTTCTTGATACAAGTCTTTTGCTTCTTCGTCATCTTTAGTGAGATTATAAGCAAATGCCCTCAGCGACCCCGTTAGTTCCTGAAATTTTTTATTAAAATCTACTTTTGATAAAATTTCCATAATGTTGCGTTTTTGGTTATTCAAATGTACATCAATGTTGAACAATAAACAATATATGATTAAACAAAATAAGTGTAGAAGCTATCATGGTTGTGCATAATTAACTGATAATCAGCAAATAATGTCAAATAATAATACTTAAACTTTCAGAAAGTTTTGAAAGATTATGCTGATGCCCATTTATAAATGTAGTAACACACTACGCCAAAGAATATGTTTGGAAGCCAACAACCCAATACAGGATGCATATTCAGGTTGGTAGCAAATGTGACTGTGAACTTAGAGATCACAACAAATACTGAACCCAACCCTAGCCCTGCTGCTAAATGAAAACCTAACCCTCCTCGTATTTTGCGAGAAGCAAGACACCCCCCTATTAATGTCAGAATGATTACACTGAAAGGATCAGAAGACCTTCGATAAAGTTCTATTTCATACTTTTTAGTATTGCCTAATCCTCTAGATTTTTCTGTTGTTATTAATTTTTTTAGGTCAGAAGTGAGCATCATTTCCATTTGTTTGGTGTGGGTCACAAAATCATCAGGATATAGTGCTATTACAGTATCCATTTTTCCTCGGGAGTGGGTAGAAACAAAACTTTTATCGTCTACGATTTTTCTAAGTTCATAATCCTCTGCTTCCCATGTAGATGGTGGGGATTTAAACTTCAATCGTCTTGCTTTGAAGACCGCTTCTAGTTTTCCGAACTCACTATAACGCTCCAGCCTGAATGTTTGTACGGTAGTATCCTTAGTGCGATAATGGCGGCAAAATATTTTTTCGTTTTTGCTTATAAACCAATGAAGATTGTTGGTTAATACCCTTTTATTAGACCTTCTAAAATATTCGCTTTCAAATTCTACTTTCTTTTTTGTGCTAATGGGAATGACATAATTATTACCCACCCATAATAAAGCAGCTATAAAAGAGGCGGATAATATCATAGGCCGGAGTACTCTTTTAAAGTTCATACCTGCGTTTAACATAGAGAGGATCTCAGAATCTCTGGCCATCCTCGAAACAAAAAAGATCACTGATATCAAAGCGAAAAGTGGCCAAAGCAAGCCATTGATCCAAGGCATAAAATGTAGATAATACTCTATTAATACCTGTTTTGCCGTAAGGCCCTTATGGATAAAGTAACCTATGCGTTCGCTCACATTGATAACTACAGACACTATTGTGAATATAATGACTGTGTAAAAGAAAGTACCTAGAAATTTTTTTATTATATACCAATCCAGAATTTTCATCTCATCATTATACTCAGTATTGAGAACGAAGGTATCCTAAAATTAGGATATGCCCAATGCTTCTGAAACGCTCTTAATACAGTTTGTCATATTTGTTTTCTAATGTAAATATTCGATCTATCTCGGTGTCATTCTAAACATTCAGAATGAATGCCTAAGACATATTTTTTAACCACATCAATTTGAAGTGCCGTTTCTGCTCCAGCAAAGTCTCGTATCATATCGTTTTTTAATGCGCTTTTCGCAAATAATGTCAAAGGTTTGGATATAGGTGTGTATGACCAGTGCCATTTTTCCTCCTCATAGCCATGAGGACGATGGTCCCCTTTTTGTGTGTACACTTGACAAAAGCCATAAACTGAAGCATTATCTATAAGCCAAGAGTATATTTTTAATCCTTCTCCCTTTTCAAACCATTCATTACTAAATGAATTGAGGTCTATATCAGTACCCCAATGATGTCTGCTGGTGCCAGGCATACTGCTATAGAGCAATATTTTAAGGGCTCTTTCTTTTTTATTTTTAATCTCAAAAGCATTGATGCCACCAGAGAGTATGGTTTCTCCTTTCCACTTTCGCTCCCATATTCCTTTTTGATAAAAAAAATTTCTTGTGGCAGATTTTATTTCCAGATTGATCCCATTTGTTTTTGCTGCTTGCCACATTATTTTAAAAGAGCGATAGGCTTCTTTTCTCATATATAGCCCTTCTCTATCAGCATATTTTTTATCAATAATAGAAAAATGAGCATGCTTTGCGGGATCAAAACGCCCCATAATATAGTCTACATTAAGAGAGCTTCTTACCAGGTTGTTTTCAGAATTTTCTTCCATTTTACTTGTCTTACCTTTGCTCATCTCGCTCTTACACTGAATTATAGTTGTGGTAATAATTAATAAATAAAAACACCTAAAAATAACGTGCATCATTGGTCTCTATATTTTGAGAATTATTTGTTTTATTGACATCTTGATAGCCGAAAGCTTTTTTCTCTTTTATCACTTGCACCAATTTTGGAGGCAATGCTTTTTCCCATGCTGTATTTCCTAAAGTACGCAACCCTACCAACACCTCACTAGGTATAATATCCAATAATTTTTGATTAAATCCTTCTACATCTACGATTTGTTTCTGCTCTAGCAAATGATAATAAAGAAATTTTATACCATCAGGTATAGACATTGTTTTTAGAGTAAGCAAAGCATTATCGGAGCCAAATTTGGCTGGATAGACATACACTGTGATATTTTGAGTAAACAATTCGCCAAAAGCGACAAGCAGTCTCCCATTCTTATTCTCTTTATATTTCTTTACAAATAATTTTTGCAGCTCTATGGCTCCTATAACCAAACCTAATCTTTGGATTTTATAGTCTCTTAAGTAATCTATAAGTCCCTGATGATTGGTACAATTAGTAACCATTACCTTTTTGCCTAAAGCACACAAAAGGTTAGCCCTGTCCAAATAATCTTTTTCGTCTAATTCATGATCTCTAGTTAGATTTTCAAGAGTAATTTCAGCTATAAATTCGGAATTCTCTTTATTAGATCCAGCTTCATTGACAAACTGGGAAAAACTGGTAGCAAAAGCATCAACACTCACTACAGTAGGTGGCTTAAAATTACCCCGTACTACCATTAGGTTCTTTTTATATAAAAACTCAGATGCATGAATACTTTTGTGATTTTCATCAAAAATTGCCACATTTGAAAGAGCGTGTTTGACCAGATAGAGAGAGAGAAGCCTATTATCAATCTTCTCTAAATCGGGGCCACTGATACGTACCATATCTATCTTTATTCTACTTTTTAGCCCGTCAATCAATGAAAGTACCATTTCCTCTGGCGAGCCTCTATACATAAAAGCAGCATAAATTAGGTTAACACCCAATACACCTATTGCTTCTTGTTGTTGGCGATTATTACTATCTAGCATTCTTACATGCAGGATAAAGTCATTGAATGGGCCGTTGGGAGCACATTGAAATCGAAGTCCCATCCAGCCATTACCTTTCACCGTGCGAGAGTAGTTAATAGCTTGGACTGTATCTGCAAAAGCAAAAAAACATGTATCTGTTCTAGAATTAAGTAAGCGCTCTTCCATAAGTCTATACTCATGATCCAGCATTTTATTCAACCTCTTTTCACTCACATATCTACCAGCTGATTTGCCCCCGTAAATGGTGTCAGAATAAGTTTTATCATAGGCTGACATGGTTTTCGCTACAGTGCCTGCTGCTGCACCTACTTGAAAAAAATTTCTTGCTACTTCTTGGCCTGCTCCGATTTCAGAAAAAGTGCCATAAATTTTGTCATTGAGATTTATCTCTAAGGCTTTCTGTTCTGTCTTTAAGACTTGTCTGTTCATAATGTCTGCAAAAATATTATGAATAACATCAAATTAGCATCTTTTGATATAAAAACAAATACCAAAGTTGAGTTTACTCTCGAAACTAACATTTTTAATAAAACGAAGTGCTTTGGATGAATTTTCATTTTTGGAGATTGGGGTGATGCCGGAGTATCAGCGAATTAAGAAAATGTAAAGTTCTTCAAAAGCTTTATGCTGAGCTTGTCGAAGTGAACTTTTTTGATTTTGTGATTTTTCAGAGTCGATACAAAGTTATATCTATACTACTTGTGATATAAGGATAAATATGTTTTAGCTAAGCCCAAGTGCCCAAAATTTTTAACATCTTCAAAACCTTGGTTCACCAACTTGCTTTTTAACGCATCATCGCCAAGTATCTTTTTAACATTGTTTTTTAGAGACAATTCATCACCAACTGGTGATACCAGTCCATTTTTATTATGTTTTATTATTTCAATAAGGCCTCCAGCATCGGTAGATACTACTGCCGTTTTGCTATTAAAAGCTTCTAATGCTACGCTTCCCAGGCCTTCCATTTTAGAGGTAATGACCAATACATCTAAGGTGCTCCATACTTCTTCCATATTCACCACAAATCCCAAGTACGAGATGTTTTCACCAAGCCTGAATTTTTGGATGTATTTTTTCACTTCTTCACTATATTCTCCATGATTACCCACTAATATAAAATGATAATTGCATTTTTCATTGATAAGCAAATGAACCATTTTAATAAAAGTGATGGGGTCTTTATGCTTGACCAAAGCGCCAACAAATCCAATTACTTTTCTTTGAGGCTCAATATTAAGTATTTTTTTAAGGTCTTTTCTTTTGTCTTTTTGGGCAAGGTCTATTGCACTGTATATTGTGGTAAGTCGTCTTTTATCAACTCCTCTTTTACGTAATACGTTGTAGATATTTTCGGATACGCTCACTACTTTTTTTACTGAATTGTGGTTGTATTTATAGAGAGAAATCCAGCTGGGAATAAAATCGACTCTTCTTGTAACAATTATAGATGATTTACTACCCAATAATGCTGCACCTACAGCATAATTGTGTGCATGAGAATCATGGACGTGGACAATATTTATTTTTTGGTTATCGCATAATTTTTTGATTTTAAAAGAGAGAGAAATACTGATTCCTGCTGTCTTTCTAAATTGGATGACTTGAGCTACATCATTGCGAATTCTTTGAGAAAGTGGGCTTTCAAAAGGGCAAAACAAGATATTGTCACATTTACCTTTCAAACCATTTAGTAAAAGACGGATTTGATTTTCTCCTCCTCGCCAAGTAATAGCAGATGAAATGTGCAGTACCTTTAATGTTAGCTTTCTTCCTTCCTCCTTCAAATGTTATATTTTCGCCAAACATAAAGCAACTTTTTTAAATGCATAAAATATTAGTAACAGGAGGAGCGGGGTATATAGGAAGTCATACGATTGTTGATCTTATTCAGAAAGGATTTGAAGTGGTATGTATTGACAGTCATATCAATTCATTTCCACAATCACTGGATGCCGTAAAAGACCTTACTGGCATAACTGTAAATCATTACAATTTGGATTTGTGTGATTTGGCAGCAACAGAAAAAGTATTTCAAACCCACTCAGATATAGTAGGAATTATACATTTTGCAGCGCTAAAAGCTGTGGGTGAATCTGTTGACAAACCACTACTATACTTCAATAACAATCTAAAATCTCAGCTCAACATCCTCCATTGTGCAGAAAAATACGGAGTAAAGGCCTTCATTTTTTCATCTTCATGTACAGTTTACGGATCTGCTAAAGAGCTGCCCGTAACTGAAGAGACTCCCATGCAAGAAGCTGAATCTCCCTATGGGCGCACCAAACAAGTAGGAGAGTATATCCTAAAAGATTGTCAGCACTCATGTGATATTAATACTATTTCTCTCAGATATTTTAATCCAGCTGGTGCTCACACAAGTGGGAAAATGGGAGAATCCCCCAAAGTCGTAGCAATGAACCTGGTACCTGTTATTACTGAGACAGCCTACGGGAAAAGAGAAATGTGCTATGTGCATGGTGATGATTATAATACCAGAGATGGTAGTTGTATCAGAGATTACATCCATGTGATGGATATAGCCGATGCGCATGAAAAAGCCTTGACCTACCTACTCAATGATCACAATACAAGCAAGTACGAAGTGTTTAACCTAGGTATAGGCAAGGGTGTAAGTGTATTGGAAGCCATTAAAGCTTTCGAAAAAACATCTGGCATGAAGCTTAAATATAATATAGGCCCTCGTAGGCAAGGTGATATTGTGGCCATGTATGCCGATGCATCAAAAGCTCAAACAGTGCTAAAATGGTCTCCAAAATATGACATAGAAGACATCATGTCTACGGCTTGGCAATGGGAACAGAATAAAAAATATTAAGAGTAGAAATGCTCAAGTCCAAAAAATATCCAGCTAAGCTGCTTTTATTCGGAGAACACCTCATTCTAGATGGTGCTGATGGCCTAGCCATTCCTTTTGATCGATACGGAGGGAAATGGACAAAAGGTCAAGGCAGTGATCCTTTAAAATGTTTTTTTCAACATCTACTTGATTTGCCCTTTATTCATCTCAAGAATTTAGAAGAAATAATAAATGGAAAAATACATTTTAAATCAGACATACCACGAGGATATGGGCTGGGAAGCTCAGGTGCTTTATGTGCAGCAATATATGAGAAGGCTGTGCCAGAATTTTATAAAAAAGAGGGAGGTACTATCCTCACTGAATTAGCTGAAATAGAGGGCTTTTTTCATGGAAAAAGTTCTGGAATGGATGCCTATGTTGCTTTGTATAACAACCCAATACTTTTTAAAGATCGAAAAACAGAAGTGATTAACCTTGATCTTTCAAAATTACCGTTTTCAATATTTTTATTGGATTCAGGCATACCCAGAGAATCAAAAAGCCTCATCAACAGATTTACCAAAAAGAATGATGACCACATGGTGATAAAAGAGTTGGTAAAAACAAGTGATCTATTAGTGGGCTATTTGATGTCTCAATCTTTTGCGCACTTTCAAAACAAAATGAAGGCTTTGAGCCAATATCAATATGATTTGTTAGACTATATGATTGTGGCTACGATTAAACCCATTTGGAAAAATAGTTTGACAGCTGATGATTATAGTATAAAGCTATGTGGAGCAGGAGGAGGCGGATTTTATTTGGCCTTTGGCAACCCTGATGCGATTCAGAACTTAGGGATCAGTTCGGTTAGGGTGATTTAATTTTAAAAAGTTGAGCGTTAGACCTGTTAAAAGGTTAATATGAATTCATTCACATTCTTATTATTTCAGAACTCCAGACTCGAAATCAGATGTTTACAAAAAAGACTATTAACTAAAATGTCGAAATCAATCAGTATTTTGATTGCCATTTGGTCAGATAGGCTCAGGCCAAGCATAAAATCACTTTTTCATTTTCTTTTTAAAGGGCTCAAAAAGCAACAAAAAACTCACGCTCAAATATACTTTTTAACGCAATTTCAACTTTCAATAAACAAAGTTGAGGCCACTCCGGAAACAGACATTTTTCACAAAATGAGTTGTTTTGGATGAGATTTACATTTATTGAGATTCGGTGATGCCTGAGTATCAGCTCATTGAAAAAAATATAAAGATCGCCAAAAGAAACTTTT
>JAZGFD010000074.1:0-19381 GCA_036479115.1 Saprospiraceae bacterium
AGTTGTTTTGGATGAGATTTACATTTATTGAGATTCGGTGATGCCTGAGTATCAGCTAATTGAAAAAAATATAAAGATCGCCAAAAGAAACTTTTTTGATTTTGTGTGTTTCTGGAGTGGGCTCATAATTGTCACAAAATGAATTATTTTAGATAATACTATCATTTTTTGATATTTGTTGATGCCTGAGTATCAACAGATTGAAAAAGAGGATAAGATCACTAAAAGAAACATTTTAGATTGTCAAATAATAAATAAATAAAACCTGTGAAATTTGTCCTTGTTCCCATTGAAGTAAAAACTGTAGTCATATATCTGACCAAGCCCAACCCACAAGGTAAAATAACGTTACTCTCGGCCAGCAAGGGTTATATAAAACTATATCCATGATTTTTTAATGGTAGTGATCTCACCCTTTCTCCTGTTGCAGCAAATATTGCATTGGTCAGTGCTGGTGCGGCTGGAGGTGTACCAGGCTCCCCTATTCCTCCTGGGTAGTCATCTACATCCATAATGTGGACCACTACATGTGGAGAAACATTCATTTTCACCATATCATATTGTGGAAAATTTAGCTGTTCTACAGCACCGCCTTCCCAGGTTATTTCTCCGTATAATGCGGCGGACAAACCAAACACAATTCCTCCTTCTATCTGAGCTTCTATAGTGTTAGGGTTAATATAAATGCCACAATCTACAGCGCTGTAATATTTATCAATTGAGAATTTTTTGTCTCCTAATCTGGTAATTTCAGCTACTTGCCCTACTATAGTTCCAAAGGATTTATGAAGGGCAATGCCTTGAAATTTATCTTTTTTATTATTGCCCCAATTACTCATCTCTGCTATTTTTTCGAGTACTGCTTTAAATCGGGGTTGGTTATTTAGTTTTGACCTTCTAAATTCAAAAGGGTCTTTTCCTGCTGCATGGGCACATTCATCCATGAAGCTTTCAGTAAAGAACGCATTTTGTGAGCTTCCTACACTTCTCCAAAACCCGACTTGAATTGGTGACGGGTAATCGCCAAAAGCTACTCTTCTGTTTTTCATAAGATAAGGAAGATGGGCAGCACCTTCGGTTGTAGCATGGTCATCTTTTGGTTTGCCTGCCATAGCCGGCATTATTCTATTCATCGAGCTGTAACTCACTGATTGCAAAGCCATCATATTATCCCATGCTTCTATATCGCCATTGTTTATTACTGCTTTAAACCTGCTCTTAGCTGCAGGCCGGTACATGTCATTTTGCATGTCTTCTTCTCTGGTAAATACAGTTTGTACAGGTGTGTTTTTCATCTTCATGGCAATTGCAGTGGCTTTTTTCACATAGTCAGGTTCGGCTCTCCTGCCGAAACCACCACCAAGAAAAGTAGTATGCACCGTAACATTATTTTTATCAACACCTGATATTTCATTGACTACATTTTGTGCTACTGATGGTGCTTGATGTCCCACCCAGGCCGTAGCTTTATTATCTTCTATAAGTACTGTACAATTTAAAGGTTCCATAGCAGCGTGTGCTAAGTAAGGCACTTCGTATTTACTTTCAATAACCTTTTCGGCACCAGCAATAACAACATCCACATCTCCTTCTGATTCTGAAATAGCGAGAGGCTTTTCTTCTAATATTTTGTCGAAAGACGCTGATATATCTGTTGAAGAAAGGTTGCTATTGCCATTGTTGTCTTCAGAGACATCTAAGGCAAGAGCGGCATTTTTTGCTCTCCAAGTATTATCAGCTATTACTGCAGCACCAAATTCTGTAAGAACTACTTTTTTAACTCCTTTCCTTTTTTCAATTTCTTCTTTGTTATCTATTGAAATAATTTTACCACCTATAACAGAAGGATGTTTTATAACAGCGAAAAGCATATTATCCAGCCGAACATCTAGGCCAAATTCAGCTTGTCCATTTACTTTTTCAGGTAAATCCAGTCTTTGTACAGGCTTGCCAATGATTTTCCAATCTGCTTTGGATTTTAATTCAGGAAGTTCTTTAAGATCAACTTTTGATGCTTCCTGAGCAAGATCACCATAAGATATTTTCTCTCCACTTTTAGAATTTATTACTTGGCCTGCTACGGCATGGCATTCATGGCTTGGGATACCCCATTTTTTAGCAGCTGCTTCTTTGAGCATTTCTCTTACAGTAGCACCAGCATATCTCATATTGTTATACCCATCAGGGATAGTTGTGCTACCTCCAGTTCCTACTACTGGTAAAAAAGCATAAAGTTTTTCCTGCATAGAATAGCCTTTGAATGCATTTGGTTCTTTTTGAGTGACAAGAAATGTGTTGGCATAAGGTGACTCAGGTTGAGGATGTATTACTTTGACCCTTGACATTTCTACTTCTAGCTCTTCTGCTACAAGCATAGGAATTGAAGTATAAACCCCTTGTCCCATTTCTGCTCTAGCTACTGCTATTGTGATGGTATTATCGGGTGCAATACGTATCCATGCATTGAGCGATTCTCCATCTCCCATTCCTTTTCCAGAATATTTTTTAAGTTTTTTATTCACATATATATTACCGACTACCCCCACCACAAGGCCAGTGGCGAGCAACCCACCTGTACCAATGAAGGCTCTACGTGTCCATTTATTTTTTTTCTTTTCTCCCATGATTTATTTTTTAGATCTACTTTTTAAAACTATTCAGGTGGAGCCAATTTTGGACAAAAAAAGATTTTTATCTATCATATTTCAGCTATTTTTTTTAGTCAAGTCGTTCGCTTTCTCTTTTTCTCATTTTGGCCGCAGAGTGAATGGCCTCTCTTACTCGCTGATACGTGCCACATCTACAAATGTTCGTCATGGCATTATCTATCTCATTGTTGGTTGGATTTGGTATACTGTCTAATAAAGCTTCGGCGGCAATAATTTGACCAGATTGACAATATCCACATTGAGGCACTTGATGTTGGATCCAGGCCCTTTGCACTGCAGTCATATTGCCATTAGTGCTAATTCCTTCAATGGTGGTAATAGTCTTCCCTTCAGCGGCGACTACAGGCAGTGTGCATGTCCTTGTAGCTACACCGTCAATGAGTACTGAACATGCACCGCAGTAGGAAACTCCACAGCCATATTTTGTGCCTGTCATGTTGAGTTCGTCTCTTAGCACCCATAACAGAGGCATACTTTCTTCTACATTTATTTCCCTTTCTTGGCCGTTGATCGTTAATTTCATTTGATATTTTATGTCATTTTTAATGGTCAATTGAGAATGACTACAGATGACGTAGCCAATCCTAATTTATTCGTAACTATTCAGGTGGAGTCAATTTTGAATAAAAAAGTTATTCTTTCGCCCTTGTTCAACAAATTTTTTCTCTCAAAAGCACATTGGCTAAATCGAAACAAATTTTGTTACTCTCCCTAATTTCGTGAAATTTTACTATAATCTCAATATCCTTGTTATTAATATTCCAGATTGGTGTGATTTTTCTTTATAAATACTCCTTATATCATAGCAAATGATAATACTATCAATATTTATTTTCAAATTGTCGCTTTGTACAAATTTTATTGGCAAAAATTTCGCCAAAGCTATCTGTATCTCATTATAACTAATATAGTGTTGAATCTACTCTGGAAACTAACATTTTTCAGAAAAAGAATCGTTTTGAATTAAATTTGCATTTTTGGAGATTCGGTGATGCCTGAGTATCAGCGAGTTGAGAAAAATGCAAAGTTCGCCAAAATCAACTTTTTTAATTTTGTGAGTTTCCTGAGTGGACTCAATGTTACATCTCTGAGGCAATTATCAACAATCTAAATACACCCCTAGCTTTATATAATTCTTTGTATAATTCTTTGTAGTTATGATAAATTATTGAGATTAATTTAGTCATTAATCTTTTTATAAAGATTGTATTTCCAAAGTCCTTTTCGTTGAAAAAAATGTTGAAATGAAACGCCCAATACCCCAATTCCATATTTCAATGATCTTGTAAAATTAATACTCGATGCTTCTTCAAAATATTTAGTAGGACAAGTCACTTCTGCTATCTCAAAGCCTTGATATATTATTTGTGAAAGCATCTGATTATCAAAAATAAAATCATCTGAATTGTTCATAAAATCAATAGATTCGAGCACTTCTCTCGAGAAAGCTCGATACCCAGTATGGTATTCGGATAGCTTTTGATTGACCAATATATTTTGTAATAATGTCAAAACCCGATTGGAAATATACTTATATAAAGGCATTCCACCTTTGAGTGCTCCCATTCCTAATATCCTACTGCCCAGCACTACAGGGTACAAACCTTCCCCTATAATATTCACAAAAGAAGGTATGAGTTTTGGGGTATATTGATAATCAGGGTGAAGCATAATAACGATATCGGCATGAAGAGAAAGCGCTTTTTGATAAAGAGTTTTTTGATTGCCTCCATAGCCCTTGTTTTTATCATGACTTATTACATGTTTGATTCCTATTTTATGTGCCTCTTTTACAGTATCATCTGTGCTGTGGTCATCGCATAAAATGACTTCGTCTACTATGTCAAAAGGAATTTCTTTATAAGTAAGGCCTATGGTTTGGGCAGCATTATATGCAGGCAAAACAACTACTACTTTTTTAGATTTATACATTTCGTTTCTTAAACACGATATTTGAGGAAGAACAAAATTACAAAAGTGAAATATATTAAATCAATTCTAAAAATATTGTTGGGGATAATTGTCCTTTTGACCTTGGTCTTCTTTGTTGTCAAAACAATTTATTCAAAAGACCTTCCTCAGGGACAAAAAGGCCCAGAAGCTGATCAAATGGCTCAAAAGATGTTGAAAGCAATAAATTTTAATGCTTTTGATACCCTACCTTACATGCAATGGAGTTTTAGAGGTGAGCATCACTTTGTATACAACAAAGCCAATAACACAGCTCGCATATCATGGGATGATAATGAGGTTCATCTTAAAATGGATGAAATCAAAGGAGTAGCAAAGGTAAATGGACAAGAAGTGACAGATGATCTTGCTGACAAATTGGTACAGAAAGCGTGGTCTCACTGGTGCAATGATTCTTTCTGGTTTAATGCTCCTTCTAAAGTATTTGATACCGGTACTGAGCGATCAATCGTTACCAATGGGGATGGCTCAAAGAGCCTCTTGGTTACTTATTCTGGTGGTGGCGTGACTCCTGGAGATTCTTATCTATGGCATTTGGATGAAGATGGCTTACCGAATTGTTATCAAATGTGGACAAAGATTATACCTATAGGGGGTATTTCTTCATCTTGGGACAACTGGGTAGAATTGCCAAATGGTGCAAAGATTTCTTCATTTCACAATATTGGAGGTAAAATGCCTTTAGAGATTAAAGATATAAAAGGTGGATTTTCTTGGAGTGATTTGGGTTTTGATAAGAATCCAATTCAGATATAGGAAATGTGTTCTTTAAGGCAAAAAAATTAGCTGTTGGTTTTAGCTGATGGATACGATTGTTATAGTAAAGAAACTTTAGCCTCATATGCATGTGCCTGTGGTATAACTTTTGGGTGTAAAAAGTTCGGATTAAGCCTAATAATTGTGTGCTATTCTGCAAAAGGCCTCTGGATCTCTTTGCGAAAATGACAAATTGAATTGCGCTCAAATTTTTTTACAAAAAGGCAATATAAAATGCACCAGCTAATAATGCTCCTGTTATTGGGCCTATAATAGGTATCCATGCATATCCCCAGTTGCTGCCTCCTTTATGAGTAATAGGCAAGATTGAGTGCATAATACGTGGCCCTAGGTCTCTAGCAGGGTTGATAGCATAACCAGTAGTGCCGCCAAGACTTATTCCTACTCCCAACACAATCAGAGCCACTGGCAAAGCGCCTATCGCTCCAAGCCCTGGAGTAACGCTGCCTTCTGTAATAAAATTTGGAGAAGTGGCATAAAGTACTGCTGCTACTAAAACAAATGTACCCAACACCTCTGATAAAACATTGGTAAAATTATTAGCTATAGCGGGACCTGTGCTAAAAGTGCCTAACACACCTGCTGCCTCTTCTGTGGCATTGTAATGATCTCTATACATGAGCCATACAGCTAATGATCCGAGCATAGCACCTATAATCTGGGCTGCTATATAACTGGCTACATTTGACCATGCAAATTTCCCTGCCATGGCAAGGCCAATTGTCACAGCAGGATTGAGATGGGCGCCACTGGCTTCACTGGATACGGTGACTGCGGCAAAAACTGCCATAGCCCAACCAAAGGTTATGAGTACCCATCCTGTATTTTGTGCATAGGTTGCTTTGAGTGAGTTGTTAGCATTGACTCCTTGTCCCATAAGGATAAGAACAAATGTCCCAAAGATTTCTCCAATAAATGGTGTCATTTCGAATCCAGTTTTTTTATTTACTGAATGAAAGATAAGGATATCTAGGAGAATTCGATTAGATATGCTTCGATTTCTGACGTGTCTTCTCCAGTTTTAATAGCATGCTTCAATGCTTTTTTAGCAATAGTTTTGGCTTCTGATTGTCTTCCTAATCGATTGAGTACTTTACATTTTAAAATAATGAGATTCGTGTCTTTTACGGCCTTATTAAGTAAATAGTCGATACGCTTGAGAGATTTGGACAATCCTTTTAGGTTCTTTTCTATTTTTACATTTGTCGATTCTTTGAGCACTTGAATATTGAGAGGGTTAATGTTCTTAAGGTAAGCATCACAATGGTGGACAAATTCCTCCCAATTTTGCTCTAATTTAAGACGTTGCATATAATACCGATGTGCTTTTTCTATAGAGCCTTCATGGGTAATGTACCCATAAAGTTTTATTGCTTCTTTAATCTTAGGTCGAGGATATCCATTATAGAGTCTCATATACACCATGATTTGGAGGTCTTTCATGGTTTTTTCTTCTCCTATATGCCTATAGAAAAAGGGGAGGTTGTCAATAAAAAATTTAAAAAAAGGAGAATTTACATTGTCTACAAAATCAAAGATAAACTTGATGTTTTTTTCTGTAGTCCAGTCCTTTTGTGTTTTTAGGTATTTGGATGCAGATTCTGACATTTTAGGATTGAGTAATTGCATATGAAGATAGGCTTCATGGTATAAAATATCAGGGTGCTTGCTTTTTGCATCCTCGTCATATACAAAGAGTATTCTTTCTGGTTTAGAAGGGATATCTTTTACTCCTAAAATAATTTCTTTTTCATAAGGTTTGGCAATAGGAGGAAGCGAACTTTTGTTAACAATTTTCTTCGCTCTGGTATTTGTTACTGGTGAGCTAGAAAAAGATGGTCTGTTATAAAATCGAAAGTTAGGATCTAGGGCATTATTGGCCATTTGGATCAGGTCATTTGCCTTAGCTTCTTTGTCTATTTTATATTTGACATTTCCTTCATGGTCTAAAATAAGTAATGTGGGCAACCATACTACTTCATATTTTACTAACATCTCTTTACCCAATACCCCATCCATATTGATTTTTACATTGATGAATTTGTCATTGTAAAGATCGCTAACAGAAGGGTCAGCAAAGACTTTATTCATTCTTTTACATGGGGCACACCAAGGGGCATAAGTATCAATGAATACATATTTACCTTCTGCTTTAGCCATGGCCAATGCTTCTTCTAGTATATCGTTATGAAATTTTATCCCCTTTCCCTCAACTGATGAAAAGGTGGTCGTAAAAAAAAGTAATACGAATAAAATATTCTTCATTGATTCAGTACCTAATAGTTGCTATCTTATTTCGATTGTATTTCTTCGATAAGTTTTTCTACTTCCGTTGATGGTATTTCTTTTTCGGCATGCAAGTCTAAAGATTTTTTAGCATATTTCAGAGCTTCTGTACTCTTCTTATTTGCAAATAATATTTTGGCATAAAAAAGGAGATAATCTTGATTTTTCTTGTCATTATCAAGTGTCATTTTAGCTAATTTCTCAGCAGCTGCCAGTGTAGATGCATCATTATTTGAATATGTCAACAGTTCTTTTGAAATATTATGAAGAACTTTTGGATTTTTTCTATGAAGTTTTTTAGCCATTTTCAACGCTGCTTCTGACATCTTCTTATTATCCTCAATACCTTTATAATATTCGTATTCAGATTCTAACACAAAGCTTTTTGATTTTACTGGAAGAAAGTCTTTACACTTTTCCTTAGCTTCCTCTAGAAGACCATCCACTTCAAACTCTACAGCATTATAGACGGTAGCCCAACAAGAAGCCTCAATTTTTTCTTCTACTTCTTTTTTCGAATAAAGGTTTTCTATAGACTTTCTATTCTTAATAAAAAGATCAAACACTTTGGAATCAGCGAGCACTAATGCTTCATAAAGCAAGATAGACAGATCTTGATTAGATAAACTAGGGTTTTCTCTAATAAAATCGTTGGTAATCTTCTGAGATGGTTTATCTGCTTTGTTAAGTGCCTTGACATAATCCAAAACCAAATCGTATGATTTATCGCCTTTTTCGTATTGCTTGGCATATATACTACTGCGGTCGTATGATTTGATTACATCTTTTCCTAATTGAACAAAGTCTTTAGTAGAACGGCCACCTACTACTTTTTTTATTAGTTTTCCTTTGTCATCAATAAAATATAAGGTAGGATAGGCAGAAGGTCTAAAATACTTTTTAAAATCACGACTTTCAGATTCTTCCATGTCCAATTTCATATTGATAAAATTAGCATTGTAAAAAACTCCAGTTGATGCATGAGTGAACACATTCTTAGCCATTCTTTTACAAGGCCCACACCATTTGGCATATGCATCTACAAAAATTATTTTGTCTTCTTCAGCAGCTTTCGTCAACGCTTCTGCCCAAGTGCCATGAAAAAACTCAATACCTTGAGAGTCAGCTGATAAGAACCCAATACTAAATAATAGACAAATAAACAATCTCATCTCTTTTTGTTGTTTTTGTACTAGATTGATCTTAGGGAATGTTATAAACCCTTGAATAATAAAATGACGGGACGAATAATATTCGAAATGTTTTAGGACAGTGCAAATATAACCTCATTTCACTCATTTTTATTATGAAGAATTATTTTTGTAGTTAAGACTTTGTTATAAATAGATACAAAATTTAGGATTTCTCTTATAAAATTCTGTTTGACTCTTTATTTTTGGCACTATAAATCAGCCATTATTATGCCTTCATTAAGACAATTACACCTTGAGTATCTGGGTCAAACCAGTGAATTTTCACTCATGCTAGAAGTAGATCATGCCAAAGGTATGTACATATTTGACATTAATGGAAAATCTTATTTGGATCTCAATTCAGGCATATCAGTAAGCTCTTTAGGGCATTGTCATCCAGCTGTCGTAAAGGCAATAAAAAACCAATCAGAAAAATACCTCCATACTATGGTGTACGGAGAACATGTGCAATCCCCCCAAATAAAATTCGCAAAGTTGCTCCTCAGCCAAATGGATAAAAAGTACGAATGCCTATACTACCTCATGGCTGGTACAGAGGCTGTAGAACTAAGTATGAAAATTGCTAAAAAGGCAACTGGCAGATATGGGCTCATCAGCTGCTCTGATGCATATCATGGCAGCACCCAAGGGGCAGAATCGCTAAGATCTGATCTGGATTATAAAAATTCTTATTTTCCACTGATTCCTGGTGTTAGTCACATAAGATTTAATAATCATGATGATATTCTTCTAATAAATGAGCGAACAGCTGGTGTGATAATCGAGGCAGTGCAAGCTGAAGCTGGTGTTATTCCTCCTAATACTGATTTTTTAAAAAAAGTAGAAAAGAGATGTAGAAATGTGGGAGCAATTTTTATTATGGATGAGATACAGACCGGTTTTGGAAGGACCGGCCATTTATTTGCTCATCAAAAGTATGGTATTATTCCCGACCTTATACTAATAGGAAAAGCCATGGGAGGTGGAATGCCAATAGCTGGTGTGGTGGGAGGTAAAAGTGTTATGAATGCTATTACAAAAAATCCCGCTTTGGGACATATTACAACCTTTGGTGGACATCCTATATCTAGCGCTGCAGCTCATGCATGTCTTAATACACTTCTGAGCGAAAAAATAGTGTCAGAAGTATTTGAAAAAGAACTGCTATTTCACGATCTTCTCAAACATAATATTATCAAAGAAGTAAGAAGCAGCGGGCTCATGATGGCAGTAGAACTTACTAAAAGAAAATACCTCAAATATGTAGTCAATTATACTATTGAGAATGGAGCATTAGTCGATTATTTTCTTTTTAATGATTGCAGTTTTAGACTTGCTCCTCCTTTAATTATTAATGAAGATCAAATCAGAAAAGGGTGTAAAATATTATTGTCTGCCATGGATTATGCCGAGCAAAAATATCAGAAGTGATTTTTCGCAACACTCAAATGCATTAAAATTGATATGCCAAAGCAGTATAAGTTTTTTTAGTTTGGCAGACTAAAAATTAACACCTCACGTCCTTAGGGAAAAGGTTAATTCTGGGAGTACTATCTTCATTTCCCGTTCTTCACCTTCTTTTTTCCAAAAGACTATAAAATTCACACTTGCTTTTTTTAGCTCATAGTTTTTTTGCTTAATTGATTCAATTATTTCAATGCAGTGACGAGAAAATTTAAGTACAGATTGTCCTTTTGAATTTAGGCAGCCATTATCTTTCAAAACCAAATCATCACCACTCACCAAAGTTGAGACTAAATCTTGTTTTTTGCTGAAATAATCCAGCCAAATATGCTTGTACGTGAGCTGCATAACCAATTCATTTGGTGGGAAATAAATATTATTATCATCAACCTTTTCCAATCCTTCACAATAGATATTATCAAGATAATTACCATTAGTATGAATACTTAAATATTGTTTGGCTCTTGTAATGGCAACATATAAAAGTCTTTTATCAGCATTAGTTGCGCAATTTACATTATTGAGCATGAGAAATACATTGTCAAACTCTCTTCCTTTTGCCTTGTGTATGGTTGAAACAAAAATGGTTTCTCCATTTTCATTGTAAAAATCTTCAAGTTTAGATTCTCTAATAAATACCTCTAGATCAGATTTATACTTTTGCTTTGGATTTATAGCTTCATAATCTTTAATAATACTTAAACATATTTCTAGTTTGGTGCTATTATGGTATTTATTTTTTAGTTCTCGTTTGGCATTGTCCCATAGCTCATCACTGATAATAAATACTTGATTTGACAACTCAACTTGATCTAAAAAAAATCGAATTTCGCATAAATTACATAAGCTGAACCCATCATTGGACTGTATCAGTTTTGCTTTTCTATTTTTCTTCATAAGCAGCCCAGTAATCTGTAAAGCCTGATCATTTGTGAACGTGAGTACACAAGTTGTCCCATTGAGTTCGGTTGCAATAATATTAGATACTAATGGGTCAATGAGATGAAGCCCTTGATACCTTACTATCTTTATTTTTCCTAAGCCTGTTTGTTTAGCAATGATGTTGTTTATTTTTAACCTGTTGCCAATAGTTTTAGCAAACACATTAGTAAATTCTACCAAATTGGCCTTACTCCGATAATTTTCGATTAATTCATGTTTGGTTGCTTTTTGTTCTTCGATAAGCTGTGTTAAATATTTAGCACTTGCTCCTCTAAATTCAAAAATATTTTGGTCATCATCTCCTACGGCTATCACCCTCATATTCTCATTGTATTTCATGAGGGTGTTGATCAAAGCAAACTCATTAGAATCCATGTCTTGGGCTTCATCAATCACTAAAACAGTTTTTGTGATTCTGCTTGGTTCTACTTCTGTTTTTTTAATTTTTTCAATGGTCTTTTGGAGGATTGCATCTGATTTTTCTAAGCTTCCTACTTTACCTAATAAATCAAAACAATAAGAGTGGAAGGTTTTTATTTCGATATAGTGAGCAGCATTTCCAATTAAAAGAAGCAATCTTTTCTTAAATTCTGTGGCTGCAGCTCTCGAAAAGGTTACCATTAGAAGTTGCTCGTGTTTGACATCTTCCATTAAAAGTAAGGAGGCTAATTTATGCACCAATACTCTTGTTTTTCCACTACCAGGGCCGGCAGCGACCACTATATATTTTGAATCTTTATCATTAATTATTTTGAGTTGGGTAGGAGAAAGTTCACCAAATAACTGTCGAAATTTTACTGGTGTTAAATTTCTCCGAATTTCATTTTGCCTGCTTCCCTTAAAGTACTTGCTTAGAAAAGAAGTATAATTCAATCTAAAATAGTCTTCTACAAATTGCAGCGCTCCTTTATAGTCTTCAATCATCATCTTAGCATATTCCCCTGCAATATGAATTTGCTCAACCCTATTCTGGTAAAATTGATCTAACTTTTGATAATCATCATTTTTATATCTTTTTTTATTGTCAAGTTCTAATCGGTTAACAGTTAAGCGATTGTAAATAACCAAAAATCCGCCTTCTATCTTGATTGCTCCTATTCTGGAAAGGTAAAATAGGGCATCTTCAACATTATCAATGCTAATTTGAATTTCGAAAAGTCTTGATATATTTTCATATTTTTCCTTTAGCTCATGTACCGAAAATTCCACTAAAACCTCTTTTTTGTTAATATTACTATCAGTATAACTGTTGGTTTTATCATAAAGATATTCTACAATAAATTTCGATATATCATGGCGCTTTTCTAATTCTTCCTTTAGCTTTTCTTGTGGCTGGTTATACAATACCACAAGATGATTTTTCGAATATTCTTGACTATACTGTTTTATCCATTTTTTAATGGCCCAAAAATTTATTATGGTTTTCAATTTGTGGGGTGTAATATTTGTACATCCTGCTTCTTCGGCTTTCTCGTTTAATTCCTTTATATGATATGTATTTTCATTTTCATTAAATATTGGCAAAAGAAAAGTTTCAATTTTACCATATGTTTCAACAATGGTGAGAGACCCGTTTTTGTTTACTGTTTTTTTAATAAATGCTGTTAAATCTTTAGTGTCGGCAAGTATTTTTTCTTCACGCATCAGGTTGACAATATTGATTACCTCAGATTTTACAATGCCCAAATGATCTGAAATGTAGTCTATCCGCGATTCTGCGCCATCACTATCTGTTTTCTTTCTGCTCTTACTGGAGATAAGCTTCTTGATTATTCTAATCCCTTTTTCTTTCTGTCCTTCTGCGAAGATTTTTGAGACATTAATTTTATCAATAGCTTCTTGGGCGTTTTTGGCAAGAATGCTATTTGCGAAAATACGAGGCATATTTTGACCTCTTTTCAAGTAGCCGGCATCTTCCAAAGCTGCTATAGCGGTAGTAACTCTTGTTTCAATTTCAATAACATTATCATCCCATCCTGCTTTTCGTGCTATTTCTAAAGCGGAATTGGACACGGATGAGCGAAATTTTGTTATGTCTTTAATGGCCTTCCAGATCTGTTGGATTTCTTTAATACTTAATTTTGTCTGGTTGAGTAATATGAAATGCTTACTAAGGTCTTCTTCATTAAATAGGATATAGCAATCTGCCGTAATATTTTCGTCACGTCCTGCTCTTCCAGCTTCCTGTATGTAGTTTTCAAGGGAATCTGAAATTTCATAATGAATTACTAGACCCACATCTTTTTTATCTACTCCCATTCCAAATGCTGAGGTGGCTACCATTATTGGCACTTCACCCGAAATAAAAGCATTTTGGTTTGCTGTTTTTTCCTGTATAGCCATTTTGCCATGATATGGTTTTGCATTAAATCCATCTTTGGTGAGCCTTTCAGAAAGCATAAAAGCTTTCCGTGTTCTGGATACATAGATAATAGTGGGGCTGTTTTTTTCTTCTATTAAGTCACGTACAGCATTGTACTTTTCTTCCTCATTATCTTTTGATATTACCTTATATTGGAGGTTGGTTCTAGAGGCTTTTGAAGTAAAAAGTTCTAATTCGAGTGAGAGCTTTTGTTTAAAGTAATTTCTAATATCTGTGATTACTTTTTGTTTGGCTGTAGCTGTAAAACAGGATACTGGAATTCCTTGTTCAAGATTTTTCTTCTCTTGAATAGATTTGAGAAAGTCACCAATGTATAAGTAATCAACTCTAAAATCTTGCCCCCAAGATGAAAAGCAATGTGCCTCATCAATTACAAAACGAACAATAGCCCTACTCAGAATCAAATTTTCAATTGATTTAGATCGTAATGATTCAGGAGATATGTAAAGAATGGATGCTGATCCATCTTTGACTCGTTCAAATGATTGAGCCCGCTCTATTGGGTCAAGCATTCCATTTATGGTTACTGCATCTACTATCCCGGCTTTTTCCAGATTATCTACCTGATCTTTCATCAATGACTGTAGTGGAGAGATCACAACTGTGAGCCCATTAGAATTATCACCACTCATCAGAGCAGGGATTTGGAAAGTGATGGATTTGCCGCCACCAGTAGGGAATACGGCTAAAATGGATTTGTTTTTAACAGCTGCTTTTACTGCGTTTTCTTGGAGTGGTTCTCCTGCATAGGTTCGATACGAATCAAATCCAAAATACTTTTTTAGAGCCTTATGAATATCGAGTGCCTTATTACAGTATTCACACCCATTTACACAGGGCTTGTTTCTGAAAAGAAATAGGATTCGTTCAACATCTGGATAATTTTTTAATACCCAAGGAGGTGTTATCGAATATCTGTTTTTACAAGTGATCAATCTCAGAAAAAATACCAATTCAATTGGATTTTCTAAGATGCTTTTTGTGAGGTTTGAATTTTCACAAATTTTCCCTCTAAATTCCTTGCGAATTAGTTTTTCCAGATTTGCGCTAATACTATTATAATTGATAAAGGAAAAGAATGCTTGAAATTCTCTTTTGTTCCACAATAGTGAATAGATAATTTTTTTTTGAACCTCATTAATTTGGTGAAAAGCGGCTATTTCATCATGGAGAAGGTCTTTGGCTTTTATTGCATCATTTAGTGGGTTGTTGATCTCTTGAGTTTGTAATTTATCATCTTTAATTAGAGCGTGATAAGGCTTATTAGGAAAAAGCAAAGGAGAGAGAAAAAGGGTGTCGATGATATGATCAGAATTTATACAAACAGCACTAATTTCATTTTGAATGTACTTGAGATCGTGGTTGAGGATATTATGTCCACATAGGAATTTAACACCTTTAAGAAATGAAATACAATCTGATAATGAGTGCGAATGAAACTGGCTGCCATTGTCTTTGATGATTCCAATATCAAGAATCTTATTGCCATTAGGCTCTACTTCGGTGTCAATGAAGGCTATCGTTTTCACTTCTTATCTCAGTGATTATATCATAGATTAAAACTAATGGCAACTATTCTGGTAAAGTTTAGAAAAATCGGGCATTATTAGTTGAAACTAAGAGTAACTTATATGTTTGATATTTTAGTAAAACATAAGATTTTAAAATAGGTAATAAAAATACAATTATTTTTGGCCACTAAAGAGGGCTTGAGGTCTCATGATATACGTTGACACAAAGTTTGAGTCCACTCCGAAAACTCACAAAATCAAAAAAGTTTCTTTTGGCGAATTTTACATTTTTCTCAACTCGCTGATAATCAGGCATCACCGAATCTCTGAAAATGTAAATTTCATCCAAAACGATTCTTTTTCTGAAAAATGTTAGTTTCCAGAGTAGGCTCAAGTTTAGTTGATAACTTTGCACAAAACATTAAAAAATGGATATTGAGCAACGAAGAAAGCGTCATTTTAGCCCAGCTTTTAAAAAAGAGAAAGTAGAGATGATAGTATTCCTTGAGAAGTTGCTCCTCAGCAGAGCTTCTCTCCGCTTACATCGGTATTATGAAATTGATAAGAATAGTATTTTTAAACCAGTAAAGTTATCAACACAGGTCAACAAGTTGACATAAAACTGTCAACGTATATCATGAGACATCAGATCGTAACTAAGTACCTGGATACTGTTGTGCAGAAACCTCCATTCGTCAAATCCTATATGTGGTATTTCTAAGCACAAAGCTGCTGTATTCGAATAAGGAAATATCATGTAATTATAGCGGCTATGACCCTAAAATTGATGTACATACTGGATTAGGAGAAACTTGGGCTTGGGTTAAAATTAGTTGCCTACTCAGGTGGTGTGCTTTTGAAATACAAAATTGATACCACCTGGGTAATCACTGATAATTAATAAAGCCTGCTCATTTAGCCATTTCAAGCTCCAATGTTCTTTTGAAGATAAAAAATAAAGAGCTTAACATTAACCCAAGTACCCACCCTAAAATACCCTGAATCAAAGCTGATGTCTTTTTGACAATAGGAGTAATGGTATGATCAATAATCTGAAAATTAGGAGTTCTGTATTTGATATTAAATTCTAAAGTTTGTTTGTTCTTTCTGAGTTCAGCAAGTATGCCGTCTGTATTGTTTAATTCAGAAGTGAGTCGATCAAAGCGAATATCTGTTATTTTTTGATTTAATAATTTATTAGAATTCTCATCACTAAGTAATAGAGCAATTACTTTATTCTCCATTTTTGATAATTTCGCTGATTCATTATTATCATAATTTTGAAACTTTATGTTTTCGTCTATTTGTGATAAAATAATTTGAATTTCGGCATTCAATGAATCTATAATGTTTTTTGTAGCTTGCAATTCGACCTTGTTATTATCAAATAAAAATTCGACACTTCGTCTGAGTTGTATCCTCCAAGCCCGACTTTCCCTTTCATTGACCTGCATTTGATACCCTAAAGAATCAACTAATTTAGCAATATTATTATTTGATAGATGTTTATCAATAAATTGCAATTTACTTCCAAGAGAATTATAGTCTTTAAATGAGTTTAGGTCCGTCTCATCTAGCAATGAGAGAACTGTCCTACTCTTTAGCTTTTCCACATTTAAGTATCTTATTCGAAGGGCTAAGTCGTCAATTGTCTGTTGCTTGTCGTGCAGTTCCTCCTCTTTCAAAATAGAATGGTATAGTTTTTCCAAATTCTCTTGTGATTCTGATATGAATTTTTCTTTTTGGCTATTAAGCTGATTCATTTGCATTTGAAAAATCCTTCTTTCATATTTATCTTTGCTTTGCTTAAAGTTTTTCTTTAGCTCTTCTGTTTGTTCAGATTCTATTTTATGTAATACTTCGAATCTATTGTCAATACCGCTTACTTGATTTTTTTGAGCTAAGGCAATTTCTTGAGTTAAGTTATCTTCAGAAATATTTACTTGTGATACGAGCTGCTGTTCTCGTTCTTTTAGTAGCTCCAATGTTCTTCTAGAATTTCCTATGGTCTGGTCAATGTAATATTCTTTCAAGTTTTGGAATATACTCTGCACTAGAGCATCTGATAACTCACTATGTTTTGTAATAATACTCAATGTAATAATTTTGGATTTATCAGCCGCTATTTCCATAAATCCAGATTTATTAGACAAAGTATTTCCAGCAATGAGTTCGTGAAGACGGGCAATAATGATTTTTTGGTCAGAAGATAGTTGATCATTATTAGTGCCCGACAATCGGTCTCCCATCTCATATATATCAATTATATGATTAGCCAAAAGGTTCTTGCTTCCATCTATAGTCACCTCATTAAGTAAGCTGTTATGAGTGATATTAGAAGAGCGAGCTAAGGCAATAAGTCGATTGATGTTATATTCATCATCAGAAATATCCGAAAGTTCTAAGGCAGAAGCAGGATTCTGTTCTTCGCTGATGATGAAAGTAAGGCCAGAGGTATAGGTAATTGGCTTAGATTTATTGAACAAATACATGATAGAAAAGCCCAAAATAGCCAAAATAGCTATGTAGATTTTCTTATCCCAAAGGTAGCGACTATAGTCTTTGATCTTGAGGACAATGTCTTTTAGTGTGATCTCATCTTCATCGTAGTAGATCTGGTTATCGATATTCTTTTGCACAATTGAATTCTTAAAAAAAGATAAAGATATTATTCTATATGGTATTGTGGTTGTTATTGTAGTTTAGGTATAGTATTTGCCTAGATATCTATTGATATGGATAGTAATCATCATCCTTTTTTTAGTATTATCATGCCTGCATATAACAGTGGTCATTTTATTGCCAAAACGATTCAATCTGTTGTAAATCAATCATTCGATAATTGGGAACTCATCATTGTAAATGATAGATCAACCGATAATACTGCTGAAATAATTGATACAATATCAGCAAAAGATAAAAGAATTAGATTGGTTAAGACTCCTCCAAATACTCGAAAAGCAGGATTGGCCAGACAAGTAGGTATCCAACACTCACAAGGACTTTTTGTTTGCTTTCTAGATTCTGATGATTCTTATTGTAAAGACAAACTTAAAACTCACTACGATATTCTTATATCTAAACAAGAAATAGATATAATGTCTACAGCTTGGATTATCGTTGATCCTAAAGGAAATCAAATTAAAGTCAGAAATAGGCCATGGTTCCAGAAATTATATTCCCAGTTTTTATCTATAAAAAATATATGTCTTCTCACCAATCCCATATGTACCAGTACAGTAGTGATCAAAAAAGAACTATTGGATAGGTACGATTACTCATTATACACTACAAAAATTGCTGAAGATTGGCTGATGTGGAATGATTTATTTCATACCCAGTCACTCAACTATTTTTATATCGAAACTCCATTGACTGAATATAGAGTTAATCCTTCTTCTCTTACTCACAGGGCAGATGTAAATATTAACTACTACGGAATTGTAATTTTTTCAATCCTATTGAGTACTTATAAGATTAATTTTTTTCAATGGTTAGTGGCCGTACTCATAAGGCTTTTGAGAAACCTCATTACCAGAAAGAGTATTAGAGTGTAAATTTTGAGTCCACTTCGAAAACTTTCGCCTCCATTTCATTGTTTATGTTGTCTGAAGGTATGGTGTTGTCCAAAAATATTACAACTAAACTCTATCGTAAAGACTGGGTGATTTACTGCCAACCTCCATATGGCGGTAAAAACACCGTACTCAAATATCTAGTGCTATGTCAAAGATAAATTGACGGGTAACTTTGGCATCTTTTGAATCTGCTCTTTGTTAAAAATACTCGCCATATCTACTGCTATGACTGCGTTTTTTGTCTCGTTCAGGGTCAAATTATGCGCAAAGCCAACCCGTCATTTAACACTTGACAGAGCACTAGCAAGATATACTCACAAGATTGCCATCACACATCATAGGATAAAGGCTTACGATGGCACTACAGTCACTTTTTCTTACAAAGATTGAGTCCACTCCGGAAACAGACATTTTTCACAAAATGAGTTGTTTTGGATGAGATTTACATTTATTGAGATTCGGTGATGCCTGAGTATCAGCTAAGGGGTCGCGTCAAAATAACATTTCAATTTAATTATTAGGACTGATGCAATAATTCCACTCTCCATGAAATGACTCTCGTGTGATATTTACTTCTGATAATTGCTGGTCAGAGACTACAATGCCT
>JAZGFD010000075.1:0-24175 GCA_036479115.1 Saprospiraceae bacterium
GCAAGGAAATGTGGTGCACCTTGAGTGGGATGTCTCAGTACCACCATGTCTACTTTCATGCTGAGGATATTATTGACAGTATCCAAAAGGGATTCACCTTTTTTTACAGATGATGTAGAAGAAGAAAAGTTTACTACATCAGCAGAAAGACGTTTTTCAGCAAGCTCAAATGAAATTTTTGTTCTTGTGGAATTTTCGAAAAAAAGATTTGCAATAGTGATATCTCTAAGTGACGGCACTTTTTTAATAGGTCTATTAATGATTTCTTTAAACTCATCAGTAGTATCAAATATGACCTTGATGTCTGAAGGAGTTAAGTCTTTAATACCCAGTAAGTGGCGGGTGCTAAGTGCAGAATTTTTTGACAAAGTTTTGTGTTTATTTAATTATTGTGTCTACTCTGGAAACTAATATTTTTCATAAAAAGAAATGTTTTGTATGAATATTTACATTTGTGGAGATTCGGTGATGCCTGAGTATCAGCGAATTGAAATAAAATGTAAAGTTCGTCTAAAGCAACTTTTTTGATTTTGTAAGTTTTCGAAGTGGACTTATTATTTGTCATCAAAAAATAAAATTTCATCTTTCCCTGAATCTTCTTTCCATTTCACCTGTACGTATGCTTGGTTCAAAGCATCTACAGTGATGCCTGCATAGTTAGGCTGTATTGGTAAATGTCGGTTAAATCGTCTGTCTACAAACACCATCAATTCTACGCTCTTTGCTCTGCCAAAATGCTGTAAGGCATTCATGGCTGATTGAATGGTACGGCCTGTGTATAATACGTCATCGAGTAATATTACTTTTTTATCCTCAATTGTGAAGTCAATTTCATTTTTACTTGGAGTAAGAGTTCTTCCTCTTCTAAAATCATCACGGTGAAAAGTAATATCTAACTTACCATAATCTATACTTTCGGCATCTCCAAATGCCATTAGATGTTTCATTAATCGATCGGAGAACAGGGCTCCTTTTTCTTGAATACCAATAATACAAGTATTGGTAAAGTCGTTATAGTTTTCTATTAACTGTTGGCAAAGTCTATCCAAAGTGAGGTTAAACTTTTTATTTTCTAATATGACTTTTCCTTGACTCATAAATACTTAGTGCTGCAGTTTTTTCTGTTGTTTTTTTGCCCAATTGTCTCTTAGCCCAACAGTTTTATTAAATATTTTATGGTCATCAGTGCTTTCTTTATCACACACAAAATATCCTTTTCTCATGAACTGAAACCGATCACCTGCTTTGGCATTTGCCAAATAGGGTTCCATTGGTATATTTTTGAGCGTTTTTTTAGACTCTTTATTGAAAAAATCTAAAAAATCTTTGTCTTCATGCCCATCCGGGACAGCTTCAGTAAAAAGGACATCATATTCTATCACATCAGCAAAAAAAGCCTCGGCAGTTGATACCCAATGAAGGGTTCCTTTGGCCTTTATTCCTGATGTATCCGAGCCGCTCTTGCTGTCTTTGTGATAAATACACTGGATCTCTTTGACTTCGCCTTTAGTATCCAATTCATAGGATTCACAAGTGATGATATAAGCATTTTTAAGCCTTACAGATCGGCCAGGGCCTAACCTAAAATACTTCTTGGGAGGATCAATCATAAAGTCTCCTTTTTCGATGAAAATCTCTCTTGAGAAAGGCATATTGTGACTATCTGAATGTTCGTCTTCTGGGTTATTAATTGCAATTAGCATTTCTTTTTCACCTTCTGGATAATTTGTGATCACCACTTTTATAGGGTTCAGTACGGCCATTGCTCTAGTGGCCGTCTTATTAAGTTCATCCCTCACACATGACTCCAGAAGGGCAATTTCTATCAGATTTTCTCTTTTGGCAATTCCTACTTTATCACAAAACGTCCTGATGGCTGCTGCAGGATATCCTCTTCTTCTCATGCCTGATATTGTAGACATCCTAGGGTCATCCCAGTTTGATACCAGCCCTTCTTCTACTAACCTAAACAACTTCCTTTTACTCGTAATCATATATGAGACATTGAGTCGTGCAAATTCTGTTTGTTTCGAAGGAAAAATCTCTAGCTTCTCAATAAACCAATTGTATAATGGCCGGTGGTGAATAAACTCTAAAGAACAAAGAGAATGGGTAATGTGCTCAATACTATCGGATTGTCCATGAGCAAAATCGTACATAGGATATATGCACCAGTCGTCACCTGTGCGATGGTGATGAGCCCTTTTGACCCTATATATTACGGGGTCTCTCATCAGCATATTGGGTGATGACATATCCACTTTTGCCCTAAGTACCATAACGCCATCTGCTATTTTCCTTTCCTTCATTTGCAAGAAGAGGTCGAGGTTTTCTGCGATAGATCTGTTTCTGAAAGGGCTCTCTTTACCAGGTATTGTTGGACTTCCTTTTTGATCAGCTATTTCTTCAGCGGTCGATTCATCGATGTAGGCCAGGCCTTTCGATATCAATGTATTGGCATAGTCATAGAGTTCTGAAAAATAATCAGATGCATAAGATTCATTCGTCCATTTAAAGCCCAACCATTGCACATCTTTTTTAATAGCATTGACATAAGTGGTATCTTCTGTCACAGGATTGGTATCATCAAATCTTAGATTTGTTTTGCCTCCATATTGTTTGGCAATACCAAAATTGAGGCAAATTGCCTTAGCATGCCCGATATGAAGGAACCCATTTGGTTCGGGAGGAAAGCGAGTATGAATACGGCCATCATGTAGGCCTCTCTCAATATCGGACTCAATGATTTCTTCAATAAAATTTTTTGGTATAGCTTTTTCTTCTTGCATAAGTTACATTCTTTGAGGCATTTCAATACCTAATAAGTCCATAGAATGAGCTAAAACTTTGGCGGTACAGTTACTAAGATCAATTCTAAATAATTTAGCCAATTCTGTTTCAGCAGTTAAAATTCTAAGATCGTGATAGAATTTATGATATAATTTGGCCAAATCATAGGTATAACTGGCTATTCTCGATGGGTCATAATTTATTGCTGCCGCAGCTATTTCAGATGGATAGGCAACTAATTTTTGAATGATATCCACTTCTATATTTTCTGGAGAGTATTCAGAAATGTCAACGGTTAACTTGTGAGTTTCTAACTTTCGTAGTATTGATTGTATCCTTACATAAGCATTTTGGATGTAAGGGCCAGTCTGGCCTTGCATGTCTACACTCTCTTTGGGGTTAAATACCATCCTCTTTTTAGGATCTACTTTAAGAATGAAATACTTTAATGCTCCAAGACCAATTTTTCTAAACAGATCATCTTTTTCATTTTTTGAAAAAGAAGCAATATCACCTCTTTCTTCTGCTGACTTCATGGCTTCATCTATTACATCTTTTACAAGATCATCAGCGTCTACCACTGTACCTTCCCGAGATTTCATTTTTCCAGTAGGAAGGTCTACCATGCCATATGAAAGGTGGAAAAGGCCATCAGCAAAAGACGCACCTAGTTTTTTTAATATTGCAAATAATACAGAAAAATGATACTCTTGTTCATCACCTACCACATAGATCATTTTATCGCTCTTGTGATTTTCATATCGCTTTTGTGCAGTGCCTAAGTCCTGCGTCATGTATACAGAAGTGCCATCGCTTCTGAGAAGAATTTTTTGATCCATCCCTTCATCCTCTAAATCTACCCATACACTGCCGTCGCCTTTTTTATAAAAAAGCCCTTTGTCTAAACCTATTTCTACAGATTTTTTACCAAGTAAATAAGTGTCAGATTCATAATATAACAAGTCAAAATGAACACCCAATTTTTTATATGTCTCGTCAAATCCTTTATAACACCAGTTATTCATCTGTTTCCACAAGTGTCTAATCTCAGGGTCATTGTCTTCCCATTTTAACAGCATTGCCTTTGCTTGTTGGCCTAAAGTACTGTATGTATTAAAATATTTATTTTTATATTTTTTGAAAAATACGCCTTTTACTTCATCTACTTCACCCATTTTACAATCTCTACCACCTCCCACTACTTTACCTTTAAAAATTTTATTTCCTTCTTCAGTAAGTTGCCACTTGGAATATTCTTCATTTAATTTTTTATCAAAAAGCACATAATAATCCCCTACAAAGTGATCTGATTTGATCCCTGTTGAGGCAGGAGTAGCATTATTAGCAAAAAGTTGCCAAGCTAGCATACTTTTGCATACTGCTATGCCGCGATCGTTAATGATCTGAGTTTTAATGACATCGAATCCTGCGGCAGCTAGAATTTTGTAAGTGGACCATCCCAGTAATATATTTCTAATGTGACCCAAATGAAGTGGTTTGTTTGTATTGGGTGAGCTAAACTCAACCATTACTTTTTCATTTCTTTTAGGTAATGATCCATAAGAGTCATCTTTGTTAATCCTCTTGAGATGATCTACCCAAAATGCTCGATCAAACTCCAAATTAAGGAATCCTTTTACCACATTATGCCCAGTGATATAAGGAATATTTAATTGTAAATAATCTCCCAATGATTCACCAATATTTTGTAGTGATGACTTGGTTTTTTTAATAAATGGAAATATTACTACCGTATAATTGCCTTCAAATTCTTTTCTTGTTTCGTTTACCAAAATGTCATTAGGGTCAACATTCACCTTGTACCTTTCTGCTAAGGCAAACTGAACACTTTCTTTTATTTCTTTGATAAATTTCATATGTAAAACAATTCAAGGCGCAAAGAAACTAAAAATGGTCTGACCATATTTTCTTTTTTCAATAAAATGTGTGTGATTGCTAAAATCATGGGTTGGGTTGTGCTCTAACACCCAAAAGTCACCTTTATTAAGTAGGTTTCTTTTCCCAATAATATCTGGAATTTCTTTCAGCCATATGAGTGGATATGGCGGGCCAGCAAATATATAGTTAAAAGAAAGAGTACAATTTTTTAAAAATTTCCTCACATCTCCTCTTACTACATTAATTCTACCTTCACACCCAAACTCAACGGATTGTTTTTTTACAAATTCTAAACATTTAGGATGGAGGTCTACATAGGTTACATGTTCACAACCTCTGGATAAAAACTCAAATGAATGATTGCCTGCTCCGCCAAATAAATCAAGTACCCTGATTCCTTCAAAATCAATTCGATTTTGCAAAATGTTAAATAATGCTTCTTTAGAAATGTCAGTAGTGGGTCTGGTAGGCCAGCCCTTCATATTTGGTTTTAATAACCTTCCTCCTAGTTTGCCTCCAATGATGCGCATCGGTTTAAGTGTATTAACGGTAACAAATGCGTATTAGTTTCATGTGAATAAGTGGTTGTATTTTTCATTTCAGGGAAGTTCCCAAAGTAGTTTTTAAATCTAATTCTATCTAATTTTACTTCAGAAAAATCTCCATCTAAAATAAAATGGATTTGCCCTTTTAATAATTCATATTGTGTAAAAAGAAGGGCTATATAATAATAGAAATCCGATTCATTTCTCACCTTGTAGTTATTTGATAACACCAGGGTTCCATTTTGTATCAATGCAATATTCATTATTCCACTCACTATGCTAATGGCAATCGTTTGCATAGATTTTTTATTTTCAATGGAATCTATAAATGCGGACTGATAATGAAGGTAATTACAATTAGATACATGATGATTAATTGATTTGATGATGATTTTGGGCACAGCAAATGATAATGTAAGCTCATGTCTAATATTCTTAGAGTTTAAAACTTCGTATTTCTTCTTATCAAAAATACTTTGACTAAAAAAAAGGCATGAAAAAGGGTCAATGTTGTTTACATTGTTTTGGGGGATAAAATTAAAAATGTTATTATTAAAAGCAATTGTGGCTGCTATAAATGAATGAGTATTCTTTTTAAGGAATGAACTTTTCGGAATTTCATCTATGCTAATATTGCCATGATGAGAGATTTTATCATTTGAATCAAATAAACCATAAAAAAGGCTACCCCTCGAAAGGATAGCCCTATATTTTATATCTTCTGATCTTTGATCAGAAGATATTGTATCGGTCGAAAAGGGAATATTTATTTCCAAGTACCCTCTAAATTTGGAGAATCCATTGTTCCAAAACCTATTGGTTTTGCTGGGTCATATGTATTGTCGTATTTCATATACCTTGTATCTGCAAATGGCCCCATAAATTTGTTCCACTCTGTCATCACTTCTGTTACCCAAACGTTTGTTTTTTGATAAGTAAGTGTATCTGCCTTAATGGAAAATTTGGCACCATCAGAGAATGGTACATTTCCAAGGTTGTCTAAATTTATCCCTAATGCATTAATTGAATCTATAGCTGATGAATAGATTACATTAATAATAAATTTATCCGGATCTCCTGGATAATCGGGGTCTTCTAAAACTTGACGAAATGGAATGCTGTCTGTTTTTAATGTGCTAGCAAGAGTGCTAAAATCATTAGCGAATTCACCAGTAATATCTCTATACATTTCTTGAGATGTACGAATATTTTCTAATTTTTGCACAACAGCATCTTTTCGTCTATCTTTTTCCTCCTTAAATTTAATAGGTTCTGCAATACCAGAGAATAAAAGATATGCCAAACCTGCTATGAAAGCTAACAGAACTAAGTTTAATAATATTTTCATTGTTGATTAATTTCCTTTTTGTACATCGCAATAATAGCTATTTTCTTATAAATCAACCTTTTGTTGAGGCATGAAATCTCAAAAAAGCTATAGATCAAATAATTATTTAACACCATTTGGTTGATAGGCTCTTAACTTTGGTGCATTCTTGTAATGAGTATTTCATTTAAATAAGATGAAAAGAAAATAATTTTTGGTGTGCGAAACATACATTTTATCTATAGAATCTTCCTGTGATGACACCTCTGCGGCTGTTTTTAACAATAACACCATACTTTCTAATGTCATCTATAATCAAAAAGTACATGAAGAATATGGTGGTGTGGTTCCAGAATTGGCTTCACGAAAGCATCACCAAAAAATATTGCCTGTTGTAAAAGAAGCATTAAAAAAAGCGGGTATTACTAAAAATGATCTTTCTGCTGTTGCTGTAACCAAAGGGCCTGGCTTAATGGGGAGTCTTTTAGTAGGTGTTTCATTTGCTAAAAGCATGGCGGCAGCGCTCAATATTCCGATAATAGAAGTAAATCATATGCAGGCCCATATTTTGGCTCATTTTATCGATGATCCTAAACCTTTTTTTCCTTTTTTGTGCCTTACTGTGTCAGGAGGTCATACTCAGATTGTAGTGGTGAAAGATCATCTTGATATGGAATTAATAGGGACAACCATTGACGATGCTGCTGGGGAAGCATTTGATAAATCTGGTAAAATGTTGGGGCTTTCATATCCTGCAGGGCCACACATTGATAAATTGGCCGCTCAAGGCAAAGCAGTTTTTACTTTTTCAAAACCTAAAGTAGAATTATATCAATTTAGTTTTAGCGGATTAAAAACATCTATTCTTTATTTTGTAAAAAAAGAAGTAGATAAAAATCCAAATTTTATCACGGATAATTTAGTTGACTTGTGTGCCTCAATCCAGTCTACTATTATTGATATCTTAATGGATAAAATAGAAAAGGCTTCTGCCGATTATGGGATAAAAGAAGTTGCTATTGCAGGTGGTGTGTCTGCAAATTCTGGATTGAGAAAAGCATTGAGTTTGAGGAGAGAATCCTTGGGATGGAATGTGTTTATTCCAGATTTAAAGTATTGCACGGATAATGCGGGTATGATAGGAATAACTGCTTATTATAAATTTTTGAAGAAAGATTTTTCCACCTATGATATGGCTCCTGAGCCGAGAATGAAGTTTTGAGGATAGATGAGGATATGAGCCATTATATTATTATTGAGGCAATATTTGACTACAATAATTATTAACTTGATATGCCCATTATTGCTATTTTTAGTTTCTAATAAAAAATAACAAAATTTGAAACAGAGAAAACTTGGTATAACAGATATTGAAGTATCTAAAATATGCTTGGGCACTATGACTTGGGGCAATCAGAATACAGAGGAAGAAGGGCATGCCCAAATGGATTATGCACTAGAAAGGGGCGTGTATTTTTGGGATACTGCTGAACTTTATGCTGTGCCTGCCACATCCAAGACGTCTTTTAAGACAGAGATAATCATGGGAAATTGGTTTAAAAAGACTGGAAAAAGGAAAGAGATCATATTGGCTTCTAAAATGGCAGGCCCTGGCCCTTTTTCTGAACATATAAGAGTAGCATCTGATTATAGTAGACAAAATATCAAGGAGGCTATAGAGGGCAGCTTAGCGAGACTCCAAACGGATTATATTGATTTATTTCAGATGCATTGGCCAGCTCGAAAAACAAATTTTTTTGCATCAAGAGGATACAAGCACCATGATGCTTGGCAAGACAATATTCTCACAGTTGTAGAAGGATTAGAAGATGCAATAAAAGATGGAAAAATTCGCCATTTTGGAATTTCAAATGAGACACCATGGGGGCTGATGTCATATCTTAAATATTCAGCTGCTTTGGGAAAACCTAGATGTGTGAGTGTACAAAATCCGTATAGTCTTCTCAATAGAACATACGAAGTGGGGATGGCTGAGATGTCAATAAGAGAAAAATGTGGATTGTTGGCTTATTCCCCGATGGCATTTGGTGTGCTTAGTGGTAAATACCATCGCAGCACACCGCCAACAAAAGGAAGACTTGTTGAATTTCCTGATCACATGGTAAGGTATAGCTCAAAGAATAGCTTTGCAGCAGCAGCACGTTATATAGAGATAGCTAAAAAACACGAAATGAGCATTGCGCAGATGTCTTTGGCATTTGTTACACAGCAGCCCTTTGTGACGGCTAATATTATAGGAGCTACTACACTTGAGCAACTAAAAGAAAACATTGATAGCGCTGATATGGTGCTTTCAAAAGAAATATTGAAGGAGATTGAAGCGGTACATGATGAAATACCTAACCCTGCACCATAAAGCAAAACATCAGATTCGCATATTAGATGGACATAGTACTAATAGAACCTGAAATTCCTAATAATACAGGGAATATTGGAAGGCTGAGCCTGGCTACAGGATGTAGGCTACATTTGATCAAGCCTTATGGTTTTGAAATCAATGGCAGCCGAGTGAAAAGGGCAGGGTTAGACTATTGGAAATATGTAAATTTGAAAGAATACGAATCTTTTGGTAGTTTTTTAGATCAAAACAATCCTTCTTCTTTTGCATTTTATTCAAGTCGTGCTAAAAAGAACTATTTAGAATTAAAATATCAAGAAAATACATTTTTAATATTTGGTAAAGAATCTGTAGGATTGCCGCCAAATCTTATAAATGACAACCCTTACGATTTATATAAAATTCCGCTTGAGGGCAAACATGTTAGGAGCCTTAACCTTGCGAATGCTGTGAGCATAGTGGTATATGAAGGATTGAGGCAATTGGCGCTAAAATAGGGCTGGGGCGTATACTCCACCGCCGATCTCAAACTTCAAAACACATATTATTATATCTCATGTAGCATTGAGTTAGGAATCTGAAATTGCACCTTTTATGCCCAAAAATTGCAAGCCTAACGCTACTTTTTTTTGCGCAATTCAAATTGTGGTTTTCGCAAAGAGGACAGGAGGTCTTTTGAAGAATATCACAAAATCAATGGACTTTATATGACGGTTTGGATGTTGCCTTTTTTTCTTAGAACCTGTATCAGTTCTATAAAAAATATGGTAAGTTCTCAGAGGGCGCTTATATCCAAAAATTGGCTTCCCCTGAGTAGTTACCAATATATTAAGTCAGATACTTAACGGCAAAAGCAATCAATTTCTTTTTTGTATTGGTAAATGGCGGTCTGAAGTTTTCCATTCCGTCAATAGGCGACCATTGCTTCATAATAGATTTGGCATTAGAGAATGCTCTAAAGCCAAAAATGCCCATTCCTTTTCCAATGCCGCTGTTATTACTACCTCCAAAAGGAAGGTTATTGTTAAAATAATGTACTGCATTGTGATTGATTACCACCCCACCAGATCGAGTGTTATTGACCACGTAGTTTGTGTTTTTTTTATTCTTACAGTATACATATAGTGCAAGAGGTTTCTCTCCTTTGTTTACAAAATCTACAGGTTCTTTGATGTCTTTGAATGTTCGGATTGGTAAGATAGGTCCAAATATTTCGTTTTGCCATACCAATGCGTCATCACTAAGGTTGCTTAATACGGTAGGCGATACATAGTTGTCCTTTTCATCTAAATTGCCACCAAATTCAATGACTGCATCTTTTGCCAAAGCATCATCCATGTATCCTTTGAGACGGCGAAAGTGGTTGTCATTGACAATACGATTGTATGAATCAGAATCTTGAATGTCTGTGCCATAATAGTCTTGAGTATATTTTTTGTAAGCTGATACAAATTGATCTTTTACTGATTCATGCACATATACATAGTCAGGAGCAATGCATATCTGACCATTGTTCATTCCTTTAGCCCATGCTATTTTAGCTGCGGCATCTTTTATATTGGCTGATTTATCAACTATAGTAGGACACTTACCGCCTAATTCTAAACTCACACTTGTCAAATGTTCAGCAGCGGCTTTCATTACTATTTTACCTATGCTAGGAGCACCAGTAAAGAAGATATGATTAAATGGTTTTTTTAATAGTTCTGATGTCTCAGGAATGGCTCCTTCTATCACGGCAACTTCGCTTTCATGAAAAATATCGTCAATGATTTGTTTCATAAGTGCAGAACTGTGAGAAGTATTCTCAGAGGGTTTAATGATCACAGTATTTCCTGCAGCAATAGCAGAAATGAGAGGAATAAAGGTCAAGTTAAAAGCAAAATTCCAAGGTGAAATGATTAGAACCACACCTTTTGGTTCGTATTTTATCCATGATGACATACCAAGCTGCGCTAGGGGAGTATCTACTCTTTCATCTCTCATCCACCCTGAAAGTCGACCCATTGTATGTTTGGCAGAAGCAACGATTGGAAATATTTCTGTGAGATCTACTTCCGCCTCATGCTTCTTAAAATCCTTAAAAGAAGCTTCTTTTATTGCTTCTCTATAAGTATTCTGAATGGCATTTTTAATTTTTTTAATCTTAGCCTTTCTTTCTTTAGCTTTGGTTCGGGCTACTTTATATTGGTTGTTTTTTTGTAAATTAAAAATTCGTGTGATCTGCTCACTCACAATTTTTATATCTACTGCTGATAATTGTGACATATGTGTTGTGGTTTTTAAACAACATCAATATAAAGGATTCTTATGGAATGTTGAAAAATAGTAACAATTAATTATACAGTTACAGCTCAGTTGTGTGCAGGGGAGGAAAAAAATGCTGGTTTTTATATTTCAAGGCTCATTTATATTGACTACTCAGGTACCACTAAAAGAGAATCTTAAAGGCCTTCAGCCTTTCAATAATCATAACAATAATGAGTACTTGCTAATTTTAACACACGTTACTAAACAATGTCAAAATGTAAATAGCCGTAGTATAGAAATAAAACAGTTATTTTTAACCAAAATTGATACCTGTTGGGTAGTAACAATATACAAGTGTTCTGTCATATGGGGCACTAGGTTACTTTATCCCTTCCAGTACTCTTTTTACTACCCCATCCATTGCCTTGCCTTTAATCCATCTGGCTACAATCACCAAGTCATTTTCAGGATCCACATATACCATGTTTGTTCCAGCTCCTAAATGATAGAAAGAACTTTTGGGAGCACTAGGAATACGAGGTTTTTCGCCACTATTGAGAAACCAATTCATAAAACCATAGCCATCATTAGCAGTAGTAGGAGTGAGGGCCATCGATACCCATTCATCTGATAGAATCTGCTTGTTTTTCCATTTGCCGCGTCGTAAAGTAAGGTAGCCAAATCGGGCTTGATCTCTCGCAGAAAGCATCATACCGCCACCCCAATGGCCACCACCACTTACTACCTGCATGTACTCTCCATCTATGACAATCCATGAGTTTTCATATCCTTGCCATCTCCATGTAGGAGAAGCTCCTATAGGATCCATGATGTACTCTTTGAGCACTTTTGGCAGTGGCTTTCGCCAAAGATTAGTAGCTGCTAAAGCAAGTAAATTAACTCTGGTGTCATTGTACTCGAATACACTTCCTGGTTCATTTCTTGGCCTTTTTATCCAATCTTTGGAATCTCCTGAAGGCCTGTCAGCCCAATCTGGTTTTCCAAATAAACTGCCCTCCCAGTCACTGGTCTGCCTGAGGAGATGATTCCAGGTAATTTTTCTATTATGTTCGGTCTTAAAAAGATCATGAACTTTATCATCTTGGAGGTAATCTGCCTTATTAGACCCTCTTGATGTTTCAGCAAAAAGAACGGGACCCATATAGTTTCTAACTGGGTCATGGATGTCTTTTATCAACCCTTGATCATATGCTACTCCTAGAGTCGAAGAAAGAAGGCTTTTGGTAACACTCATTGTCATATCTACACTGAATGGCTCGCCCCATTCAGCTATGATGTATCCATCTTTGATGATAATACCTGTCTGATCGCCTCTGGTTTTATGAGGGCCAATAGCATCGCCAAAAGGCTCTCTGCCAAAGCCTCCTTGGTAGTGGGCATGTTCCAGATTTCTTAGACTTTCGCTTTCATGTTCTTGGGCATATTTTATTGCATCAGCTATTGCTTTATCATTCATGCCTACCTCTGTGGGAGATTTTTTTTCCCAATCTCCCCATTCACCAGGATAGTATACATGCTGAGATGTTGAAATGAATGGTAGAAGAATAATGAAGATTAAAATGGATTTTTGAAGGGGATATTTTTTCATAAGGATTTTTTTGCCTGTTGTAATTATTGTACAATTTTTAAAAGAACAAATAACCAATCTTTTGTGTGATTAATATCAAAATGATTTTTGATCGCTGTCATGTGATTCTGCACTGATAAAACAATCTTACTACATTAGATTTGTATTGCGGTGAAATATATAAATTATTCTAGAACTATTGTAAATTTTATTGCGCGATGATAGAAATTTGGTCTAGGAATGACAAATGCTAGAACCAATCTAATGGAATAGCCATAAAATGTAGTAACCGATTCTAAAACGACATTAAATTATAATGTCTTTTTAGTTTTTTAAACTTTCCCTCACTACACCCACCGCTGATCGTCCTGCAGAATCCTGATTATCATAAGTATGCAGTCCATGCCGCCCCATCGTATGCAAGTTTTCAATTTGCTCAAGATATTCAAAGATAATATTTAGATGAGTTTGTCTGTCCAAAGTCATCATAGGGTAAGCATTTCTCTTTCTTATAACCAGGGTATCTTTAACCGCAATTTGATTAATTATTGCTAATGAACTTAGTGATGATATAGAAAGAGCCACGATTTTATTTTCTGATAAATTCCATATAGGGTCATTGAAAAAACAAAAGTATTCGATAACTAATAGTGACTCATCGCTAGGGTCGGTTAAATCTGTAAACTTTTTTGGCTCATGGATTCGACAAAAAGGGTATTTCAATTCGTTAAAATATATCCATTGATAATCTAATATTGACTTTTGATTAAGTTTCAAAACAACATAAACTTGTGACCTATATTTTAATTTTTCACAGGCTTTTATTATGTTGAGAGGCGCTTTGGGGTGTAATAACTTTACAAGTTCTTTTATACCTAGAGAGCTATATAGTTGGGAGACGTTGTATTCTTGTTTATTGGTTGTTAATTTTATAACCTTTTTTTCTTGAATTTCTATTTTTAACGGAAATTCTAACAGATGGACATTCATATTTTTTTGCATTTCGGAGTACAACTGTCCTGAGCCAAATTTAGGATATAGAAATGTTCTCTTTTTTGGTTTGAGGGTGTTTTTAAAAATATCTAAAATAGAAAGTCTATCTAGCCTAGGTTTTATCCACTCTGTCTCGAGTTCGTCTAATCCTACTCCCCACATTTTTGTAGTGTAGTTTATAACATTAAATTCAGCTAGCTTTATACCTACTTTGGAATAGATAAATTCAGTATATTTATCGTAGGCTTTTCCTCTGTTTTTTAAGTAAGAAATAAGAAATTGACTCATCCGAAGGAATCCTAAATTTTTAAGCATATCCAAAGCAGAATTAGGGAACTTAAAAAGATAACCTTCAATGTACTGAGCAACTGACCATTTTTTTTCGATGAGGTCATCACCTAAATATTCTTTTATTATTTTTAATATGTAATCGTCCTGAGTATAAACAATATGGGGGCCTACTTCAAACCTATTATTTCCAAATGTATGAGTGGCAGCTAGCCCTCCTACGTGTTTCTCTTTTTCAATAATAACAGACTTCTGCCCATATTCTTTAAGCTCATGAGCACAAAACATACCTGCCGGCCCGCCTCCTAATATTACATTCATAAGTGCAAGTTTATCGAATTTATAAATAAGAAAAATGTGTACGTTAAAATTTTTCTATTGAAGAAAAGTAATAATCATATGAATGAAGGTTGTAGGTTAGCTGACGCTAATATTAAAACCACTTTTATTATTGAAACCACATGATTCAAATATCAGTGCATGCAGAATATGCCAGGGCGCTTTATTCAAAGTTTTACAACTAGAGGACTTACCTTTAGCAAATTCATTGGCCGATTTACCCAATGAAGAGAAACCTGTATATCCCATAATAATTAAGGTATGCGAACAGTGTGCTTCTGCCCAGTTGGATACAGGAATAAGGAAGGAGGTGCTGTATTCTAACTATTCATTTGCTACCCCTGACAGTATCACTCTTACTAAACATTACCGATCAATTATTGACCAATTATTAGAAAATGATATTATTACCAAAAATTCAAAAGTTGTAGAGATAGGCAGTAATAATGGAGCTTTTCTCAAAGAATTGAGCCGGCATGCTTCTCTATGTATTGGTGTTGATCCTATATCGCCTATGGACAGTAATGATGATGGCTGTACTTTTATAAGGGAGTATTTTGATGTGGAAAGGTCGTCAATAATTTTAACAGATTTTGGTCAGTTTGATCTCATTATTTCACGACATTGCATGGCTCATAATGTTGATCTATTTGCTCTAATTGATGGAGTAGACGTACTGCTCAACCCGAATGGTACATTAATAATTGAAAATTCATACTGGCCGTCAATCATAGAGCGAGGATGCTATGATCAGTTTTATCACGAGCACATATATTATCATACTATAAAAAGTATAAGCCATCTTGTGGGTACTATAGGCATGGAAATTGTTCAAGTAAAATTAAACAATGTTCAAGGTGGAAGTATGCAGTATTGCATTAAAAAAAAGAACCAAAAAGATAGAGATAAGACCAATTTTAGTAAAATGATAGAGATTGAATCAAACCTGAGTTTGAGAGATACATTTTCTGATTTCCAGAAAAATATTGATTGTCACATTATTGACCTCAGAGCTACTATAAATAATTTGTGCTCAAGGGGAAAAACAATTCATGCCTATGGCGCCTCAGCCAAAGCATCAACACTAATCAATACCCTAAAACTTACCGAAAATGAAATACCTATTATTATAGATTCTACACCTAGCAAACAAGGGAAATACATACCCAATACGGGAATTGTTATATGTAGTGAAGGGCACCTTATATCAAACTGGCCTGATTATTACCTTATTACTATTTGGAATTATGCCGATGAAGTAATAAATAAGGTGAAGGCATTGGGAAATACGAAATCCAAATTCATTATTCCATTTCCAAAAGTTCATATAATTTAGTGATTATGTATTTGGATAAATATCGATTGAGCTCACCTACAAAAATCGGAGTTGTAGGCACTGGTTTTATATCAAAAGGGTTTTGTCATTTTATAGAAACACAAAAAGATTTTCACCTTACTAAAATTTTGACAAGACGTAATATTGATACTGTTGAGGGGTTTAAATATAAAGCGAAACTGACTAATTCTTTACAAGATTTATTGAACCAATCTGAAATCGTTATCGAATTGAGTGGTGGCCTAAAATACACTTCTGATAATGTGGCTGAAGCTCATAAAAGAGAATTGCCAGTAGTTACTTTAAACACTGATTTTCAAGTGACGTATGGGTCACGACATGTTTCTACAGGTTTTTTAACAGAGGCACAAGGAGATCAACCTGGATGTATGGCGGCTTTGAATGAAGAAGTTATAAGCATGGGGTTTGAGCCAATGGTATATGCTAATATCAAAGGGTATCTTAACCATAATCCTACAACAGAAGATATGCTTAATTGGTCGGCTATTCAAGGCATTAGCCTGGATCAAGTCACGGCCGCTACAGATGGCACTAAGTTACAATCAGAAATGGCTTTTATAGCGAATGGGCTAGGTGCAACAATAGCTCAAAAAGGACTAATAGGATACACTACCAATAACTTGCATGAAGGAGCGATGTATTTAGCCCAAGAAGCAGAGAATCTCGGAAAACCCATTGCGGACTACTTACTGAGTGACCCCAACGCTATTGCAAAATTGCCCAAGGGAATATTCATTGTGGCAAAACATGAGAGATATCATCAGCCTATGCTGGAATATTACAAAATAGGAAAATGGCCATACTATATTTTTCACAAACCTTATTATTTACCGCATCTCGAAATAGTCAAAACACTAAGAAGCCTTGTTAACAGAAATATAGTGCCATTTAACAATGGCGATGTAGCTCATGTCATTGTTACTGCACTTACTAAGAAGGCATTGTCAAAAGGCGAAATTATAGAAAAAGGAATAGGGTCTTTCCAACTAAGGGGAGAAGCTGTCGTGAAAAGCGAAAAAAAAAATTCATTAGAAATTGGATTAGTTGAGAATCTTACAATAAATCGAAAATTGCGATATGGCGAATCAATTAGATCAGATTATTGCAGACAGCATTGAGTTATATAGTGACGGAACGAGAATTTCTAAATTTTATAAAAATATTTTTTGGAATAGGAAATACGTATTAGCATTTTTATTCGCCATCGTCTATAGTAGTGCCATATGTGATTCATCTGTATAAAGGAGGAACAAAACCCTGTATAACAACCCTCAGTTTCTTCTCTCAATTAAGTTTTAGAGCTAAGGAGTTTTATGTTTTCAATTCTTTCATATTATATTGAGGTCGGCCTATTTCACATTTATCCCAAATCTCATGTTCCTCTTGTCATGAAAAAAGAAAAAAATCTAGGTTGTTACCTTAGAAATTGTATGACAGGAAACCATGAGGCTATTTTTTATAAAAAACAAATATATAGATACAAATTCATTGTTTTTTCTTTATTAAATAGTACTTTTAGAACCTCAATAGACTATAATGAAAAGAATTCCAATAATAACTGTTCTATTTCTATTACTTGTATGTAGTGATGTTCTTATTGGTCAAGTTGCTATTGCTGCTTCGCCTCAAAAGAAATGTGGGCCTAGTGATAAGGTAGAGGCTAAAGTCTCTAATGTGGTATGTAATACAAAAGCTAATAATTTGACTTTTGATTTAACTGTTACTAATGCTGGTGTTCCCCATACTACTGTAGGTTCAGGATTTTCTATTTTAAGAATTACTAGCCCTAATCCATCCATTTATAGTTTAGGTTCCAATAATACTCTTAATAAGTTTTCGGTCACAACATCCCTTGGTTCAGGATGCCCTGCAATAACAGATTATTTTGTCAATTTTCAATCTCCAATAATTTGCGAACCATCTTTGCAGTTAGCTACTGTTGCTGCTCCTGTACCTACATTAAGTCAATGGTCTTTGGTTGTTCTCGGTTTTTTACTCCTTATAGTGGGTGTTGTAGCAATGAATAATAAAAGGTTGGTTAATACTTAATCCATCGTTCCATCGCTCCATCCTTATATCATTCCCTCCTTACATCATTCCATCATTCCATCATTCCCTCCTTACATCATTCCCTCATTCCCTCCTTCCCTCCTCCTCTTATTTGATCTCTGATGTCTTTTACCCTCTGGTCATCAGGTACTAATAAAAGGTAATTTTCTATGTCATCTAGACTTTTCTCAGGCTCATTTAATTGGTAATAAATAGCCGCCCTATTCAATAATGCATGAGTATGCATGGGGTTGATATCTAGTGCCTTGTCCAAATCGGATAAAGCTTCTTTAGTTCTGCCATCCCTTCCTAGAGCAACAGATCTATTCACATAGTATCCTTCGTATTTTTTTGGGTCAATATTGATTGCTTTGTTAAAATAAGTAATCGCTTTACGTACTGAATCAAGTCCATAACTTAGTAAATGCTTACCCTTAAGATGAAAAGTTTTAGAGAGTTTGGGGCTCGATATAAGGGCGCTATTGATGTCATTTTCTGCCAGTTTCTTCTCGCCTATAGATTCATAATAAGCCGATCTATTTAGGAATACAGATTCTTGATAAGGAGTATGAGCGATTTGGTGTGTCCATAGCGTTTCTGAGTTTTTCCATATGCCGCTCTGCTTGTATGAGGTATGGATTAAAAAAACAATACAAGGTATGAGTATGCCTAATAATAGGTTTTGCATATTCTTATTATTATCAACCCATTTTTTAAATCCGATACTTATTAAAAGAAAAAGTCCGAAATATGCAACATAGGTAAATCTATCTGCCTGATAGCCTTGTCCCAATGGGATAACTGGTAATGTAAAAAGTACATTTATTGCAAAGAATGCAAGTCCGAAAAACATCATTTTATGTTTATTAAGCAAAGAATATCCTAGAACTATCACTCCTGCAATAGGGATGAATATTGCAATATATTCATGCCATCGAAATGAAGATGGAAAAGGATAAATGGCCAACAAAGGTATAGGAACAAATAACTTGTATAAGTATGCCCACAGTGTCATACTCGTCCACATGATAGCATTGTGCAAATCAAAAGTGGCATCTGCTCCCTGTGTGAGATCTCCTTTGGTATAAAGCATTCCGATGAGGCCAAAAGCCAACGCCAGAAGAAAAAATGGAATTTTATCCCAAATTTGCTTCCACCCTATCTTTTCTTCTATTACAAAATCAATAAGAATCAATGCTATCGGAAGAGTAACAGCCTGAATCTTGGACATTAAACTCAGAAGGAATACAAAGAGAATAAATAAGTATCTAATGATGTTTGGCTCACTTTGTTTCATTTTCAGATAAGACAATATTGCCCACAAGTAAAATATGGCATACAATACATCCTTCCTTTCTGTAAGCCAAGCTACAGACTCTACCCGCATAGGATGTATGCCAAATAAGAGGGCAACAAGAGCTGTAGCCCAAACAGAAAGTCCTAATCTTTTGGAGATTAAAAAAATGAAAACTATTACCCCTAAATGCAAAAGCACATTGTCCAAATGCCATAAATGTGGCGCCTCGATGCCGTATATTGATTTCTCTAGAGCAAATGATAAAGAGGTCAGTGGAGCATAGGTGACAGTTGGGTTAAAATCCAAAAGAACATTTTTCCAGGAGGAAAAATCATTGATTTGAAAATTTAAGATCGTTGGATTATTGTATATATACAAAGGGTCATCCCAATTGACAAATTCTGCATTCAGGCAAGGTGTATAACAGAAGGCTGATAATATTAGCACAAAAGCTAAGAGAAGAAAGTCAAAAGTATTCAGAGGTTTTGTAGGCATGGAATTAGACAATTAAATTACGCCAAGATAGTGTAATATAAGCCCTTGTGTTGACTTGTGGAGAAGTGAATATGTGATTCTGCCCTCAGAAAGTAGGTGTGCGTGACCATACATTCTACCATCTTACCAGTCGGGGGTTGTAAATTATTTTTATGTTATGAAACAGTTAGCAGACAGATAGTAAAACATAATCGGGAACAGCTCGTATTAAAAAATGATGATATGGCGAAGACAGCCACTATAGGCCATTATCCTATTCCGGCAAATTTTATTCCCGTTAATTCCGCCATATTTTTTTTCCAAGTGGTAATGTCTTTGAAATTGAATTTATTTAGGTGGTTATGCCCACAAGCTCTTGCCATTACTTTCATTAATTCGGTAGAGGCAGTAAAGAAGTTACACAGTTGATTAGCTGACTTATCAATGTTTAACAATTTTCTTAATTCTGGTTTTTGAGTAGCAATTCCAGCAGGACAATTATTAGTATTGCACATTCTGGCAGCCACACATCCAATAGATTGTAATGCAGAATTAGATACTGCAATTCCATCGGCTCCTAGAGCCAGTGCCTTAATAAAATCATCAGGGACTCTTATGCCTCCAGTAATGATAAGTGTAATGTCTTGTTTGTTTATTTTATCCAAATAATGACGAGCCCTTGCCAATGCAGGAATGGTAGGCACGGATATGTTGTTTCTAAAAATTAATGGCGCGGCTCCAGTTCCTCCTCCTCTTCCATCCAATATTATGTAATCGGCACTTGAGTCGATAGCAAATTGTATATCTTCTTCAATATGATTGGCAGATAATTTAAAGCCTATAGGAATTCCACCTGTAATTTCTCGTACTTTATTTGCAAAATTTTTAAAATCTTCTGTGGTGTGTAAATCTTCAAAAGTAGGTGGAGATACGGCAGGTGTACCTTCTTGTAATTTTCTAACTTTTGCAATTTTCCCAACAACTTTAGTTCCAGACAAATGACCACCAGTACCTGTTTTTGCACCTTGACCACCTTTGAAATGAAAGGCTTGTACTCGTTTCAGTTTTTCCCATTCAAATCCAAATTTTGCAGATGCATATTCGTAAAAGTATTTACTATTGGCTTCTTGCTCGTCATCTAACATTCCCCCTTCTCCCGAACAAATACCTGTTCCTGCCAATTCTGCCCCTTTAGATAGTGATACTTTTGCTTCTTCTGATAAAGCCCCAAAACTCATATCGGATACAAAGATTGGAATATCTAATTTTAATGGCTTTTTAGCATTCGGGCCAATTATCAATTCTGAACCAACAGTAATATCTTCCATTAAAGGTTTTGTAGCCATTTGAGCCGCTAAAATTTGTATGTCCTTCCACTGTGGTAATTCAGGAATTGGTACACCCATTGCACCCATTTCTCCGTGATGCCCTACTTTAGATAAACCATCTCTTGCCAATGCTTTGATATATGCCAAAGTAGGCTCTTCAATAGTAGAGCCAATGCTAACATTAGTATTAGATTTTTTTTTGCTATCATTAATATCACCTTTTAATGTAGCATGTGTACCATCGCAATAAGGTAAATTTTTACTTTGCTTGCACATACACAAATAACCAGTTTCTGTCTTTTCTGCTGTAAATGCTAATGGTTTAAAAGAAGTTGTTCTGTGTGAACCATCACAATAAGGTTGCCCTTTGGATTCGCCACAAACACAAAAATACTTTTCTTCTCCTTTTAATAATTCTACTGCTATCGGTTTTCGACCTGCTATTTTTGGTTTACTCATAATTCTTTTAAGTTTGAGCCCACTCCGAAACATAAAAAATCTAAAATGTTTCTTTTAGTGACCTTATCCTCTGATTCAATCTGTTGATAATCAGGCATCAACAAATATCAGAAAATGATAATATCATTTAAAATAATTTTTTTTGTTAAAATTATCTATTTTCAGAATGGGCTCACTTTTATTTTATTATTTCTGTTCCGTTTGTAAATTTTGCAAAACGGCCCATTTTTTTGTCGTGTACTGGCTCATTGGTTTTATATGGCCAACCGCCAAAATGTGTATTTCTATATTCTTGCATTGCCTCACGTATTTCTTCTTGAGAATTAGCTACAAAAGGACCGTGTTGTACCAAAGGTTCGTTTATAGGTTTTCCTTGTAGAAAAAATAAATATGCAGTTTCTGAGAAATTTTCAATTTGAACATCTTTTTTCGGGTTTAAGTGTATTAGTTTTTTTACCTCGACTTTTTTATCATTAATATTTATACTATTCCCGTTATAAAAGTAGAGTGTTCGGTTAACATTTTTGTCTATTCCCTCAATTGTAAACTTTGCATTTGCTTTTAATTTTATAGTCCATATTTGAATATGATTTTTTGGGTCGGCGGCCCAAGAATCAGGATTTGGAGCAAGTGCTTTATGGCCGTTTAGATTACCAGCAATTAAATCAATTTCTGTTGTGTTTCCATTTGTATCTGAAGACTTAATTTTTGGAATGTCCTCGCTCCATAACATCTTGTAATAAGGGTCTACCTTTTTTTTATTTTGCGGTAAATTTAACCAAAGTTGAAAAATCTCAAATGGGTTTTTATCTTCACTCAGCATTGGAAACATTTCTGCATGTTGCACACCTTTACCGGATGTAAGCCATTGCACATCGCCGTTCCCAAAACGTCCTTTTCCTCCTAGAGAATCAGAATGATCTACCATTCCTTTTGTAACAACACTTACAGTTTCGAACCCACAATGTGGATGTGCGGGAAATCCTGGGACATTCGCTCCGTGATACATATTCCACCCATCTTTGGAGGCAAAATCTTGACCTAATAATCGTCCTTCTAATGAGGTGGCTGGGCCCATATTTTCATTGCCTCCTGGATAATCATCATAGTGGTAGGAGCAAAATATAAATGGATCTTGTGTTTCCCAAGGGAGGATTAAGGGTTTGATGATTTTGACTGGTGAATTTTCCATTTATTATAAGTTGTTAAAAAAGGATATTTTTCCTGAAAGCCGGTGGTTTTTTATTGTTGATATTTTTTTTATTTAAATTTTGTCAAATTTACAATTTATATTACATTTGAACAAGTACTAACTAAAAAGTAAGTGTAAAATATATGAATAATCTAAGTAATTGCCCTTTGCGAAAAGCGCTAAAAGCCTTTGGTGGTAAGTGGAATTTAATAATAATTAAATCAATTGGAAATGAGGAACTTAGGTTTAGTGAAGTTAGATCTAAAATCCCTGATGTTTCTGAAAAAGTCCTTATTGATAAATTAAAACTCTTGACTGAACAAAAATTGGTAATTAGAAAAGATTTTCAAGAGGTTCCTCCAAAAGTGAGTTATAAGTTAACAAAATTAGGGTTTCAAGCAAAGATTATTGTTGAACAAATTGAGGAATTCGGTAAAACATTGGCTGGGTAAATTTTTTATAATCATTGTTGAGTCTACTCTGGAAACTAACATTTTCGATAAAAAGAGCTGTTTTGCATAAAATATGCATCTTTTGAGATTCCCGTGATGCCTGAGTATGAGGGAGCTGAAAAAAATGTAAAGTTCGCCAAAAGATTTATACAGGGCTTGTCGAAGTAAATTTATTTGATTTTGCAAGTTTTCGAAAGGGACTCATAATTAGCTGTTCTAATGATTCAATGGTTTCGAGCAAAGGGTGGGTCTCTGCCCCCACAACAAGAACATTGTTTTAGATTAACCCTCGATGATCGGATTTTTTATTGACCCTACGTTTTAAAACTGCTACAAAGTTCTATAACAGATTGGATTACATTCTCTCACTTTCTTAATGATTCAAACATTAATTTAATAACTTTCACTCCTATTAGCAAAGAGATAATCATACCATTTCAAATGAATAAGATCGTTTTGTTCTTTTTTCTTTCGATTATGTTCGGGACCTTCTCCTTTGTACTATTGAATGCTCAAAACAGTAAAAATGATACAGCTTCTGTTTTTATAATAGATAAATGGCAGAACGAATATGTTATTAATAGTGAGGTGGAAATTTGCAAAGATGCCGGTCAAATCTCCTCTATTACAAACATAGAAGAACATGTATTTAATAATGAATGGAAGTCAATCTCTCTACTAGAGCACGAGCTCAAAACGTATCAATACTATTGGGGTAATGTATTAATAACAAATAGGCTAGAAGATAGTGACAATTACTCCGAGTGGATATTACAGTTTTCTCACACCCTTACTGACATTGATTTGTATGTGGAACAATCTGATGGTTCGGTGATAAAATATGTGAGCGGAGAATATAGGCCGTATCATCTAAAGTCATTTACACCAACATTAGAATTAAACCTTTTCAGAGTCAATATTGGCTCTAATCAATTGGTGAAATTGATCTTTAGAGCTAAATCAGAACGATATAATGTTGCTCCTGATTTTAAAATTCAGTTGAGGCATTCTACTTCTTTTGCAACCTTTTTGCGAAACCGCAAAATCAACCAATATTTTTTTATTGGCTTAATTCTGATGCTGTTATTTTATCACGCTATCGGGGCTTTTGTTAAGAAGGACAACAGCTTTGCTTTCTATTGTGCTTATTTGTTTAGCTTGATCGTGTATTCTTCTAATGTTACTGGAG
>JAZGFD010000076.1:0-8949 GCA_036479115.1 Saprospiraceae bacterium
AGGCATTGTAGTCTCTGACCAGCAATTATCAGAAGTAAATATCACACGAGAGTCATTTCATGGAGAGTGGAATTATTGCATCAGTCCTAATAATTAAATTGAAATGTTATTTTGACGCGACCCCTTACTCTCCAAAAATGCCAATTTTATCCAAAACCATTCTTTTCCAGAGTAGACTCAAAGTGCTACCATTTATAGCCACCATTAACTGGAAATATATGATCGCAACCATGATATTCAAAACGGTATGTTCCTTTTGCCATATCTCCCGAAATTCTATGTCGGGCACCCTGTATATTCACATCATGGGCTTCATATCCAGCATCTCCTGGATACATAGAAAGAAATAAGCCATCTTGTATTCCTGTTTTGGGTTGAATATCGATATGCAGGATCCGATTGAGTTCATTCTTGATATCACTAAAATTTTGGCAATGCATAAACCTTACCAGTGTTAAAAATGTAGGTGGAAGTAATTTAATATTTTTTTTACCAAAAGAGAAAATGGCTTCTTTGGGTGTTAACCAAATGTATTCTTTAATTTCACTATTATCAATGATGACTTCATCACAGCCTCCAAATAACTCAATTATAAAAAACCAAGTATTAAATCTCTTAACAGATGGCGAAGGAGTGGTCCAATTCATAAAGTGTATTAGTTCCGAATCTCTCAGATTTAGGTTGGCCTCCTCTTCTGCTTCTCTTATTGCAGCCGCCTTTGCACTTATGGTATTGATAACTCCTTCATCACCATCTTCTGGCTCTATTTTTCCACCAGGAAACACCCAAAACCCTGAAGCAAATTTTAAATTTTTATTTCTTCGTAGCAATAGTATTTCTAGTTGATTCATCTCATTTTGACGCGTACATACTACTGTAGCAGCAGGCTGTATCGGTACTTCTGAGTAATCCATTATACTAGCTTTCTGCTTTCATTTGAGGGAAGAAGAGAACATCCTGAATGCTGTTTTGATTGCACAGCACCATGCACAATCTATCTAGTCCTATCCCTATACCAGCAGTGGGAGGCATACCATATTCTAATGATCTTAAGAAGTCTTCGTCCAGCATCATGGCTTCATCATCACCTCTTTTACCCAATTCTAATTGAGCCTGAAACCTTTCTCTTTGATCTATAGGGTCATTGAGCTCTGAAAATGCGTTACAAATCTCTTTTCCATTACAAATGGCCTCAAATCGTTCTACCAAACCTTCTTTGTCACGATGTTTTTTAGCCAATGGAGACATTTCTACAGGGTAGTCAGTAATGAACGTGGGTTGTATCAGATGTGGCTCACATTTTTCGCCAAATATCTCATCAATGATTTTACCTTTTCCTAAAGAGCCATCAACGTGTACATCCATTTTTTTTGCCTCTGCTCGCATTTCTGTTTCATCCATTTGAGAAATATCCACTCCCGTAAAGTGCTCAATAGCTTCATACATAGTGTATCTTTTCCAAGGTCTTTTAAAATCAATAAGATGATCTCCTACTTGTATTTTTGTGGTGCCATTGACATCATTACATACTTTTTCTAACATCTCCTCAGTGGTATTCATCATCCACTCATAATCTTTATAAGCAACGTATAATTCTATCTGTGTGAATTCGGGATTGTGAAATCTACTCATCCCTTCATTTCTAAAATCCTTACTAAATTCATACACTCCTTCAAAGCCTCCTACTATTAGTCTTTTAAGATAAAGTTCATTGGCAATACGCATATACAATGTCATATCCAAAGTATTGTGATGGGTCTTAAAAGGCCTTGCAGCTGCACCACCATAGAGTGGTTGGAGTATAGGTGTTTCTACTTCTAAATACCCTTTTTCGTTTAAGTACTGTCTCATAGAATTGTATATGGCAGTACGCTTTATAAATACTTTTCTTACTTCAGGATTTACTACAAGGTCTACATATCGCTGCCTATACCTCAGTTCCGGATCACTAAAAGCATCATGAACCTTTCCTTCTGCATCTGTTTTTACTATTGGCAGGGGTTTTAGAGACTTACTTAAAAGAACAAAATTTGTGACATGTATAGTAAGTTCTCCTACTCGGGTAACAAAAGCATATCCCTTTATTCCTATAAAATCACCTATATCCAATAATTTTTTGAATACAGTATTATACATCGTTTTATCTTCATCAGGGCAAATGTCATCACGACTTACGTAAATCTGTATCTTCCCTGCTCCATCTTGTAATTCAGCAAAAGAGGCTTTTCCCATAACCCTTTTCATCATGATCCTTCCTGCTAGAATTACTTCTTGAAAATTATTCTTATCGGCATCGTAATTATTCTTTATCTCATCCGAAAGAACATTAACAGGATATAATTTGCTTGGATATGGATCAATACCTAAATCTCTAATTTTTTGCAGATTTTCTCTCCGCACCAATTCCTGTTCTGACAATTTCATCAGTTTTTTTAATTTTTATTAGGACCCTTTCTATTATGGCTTTACGTTCTCCAACAGCCATGGCAATCCCAATTTATATTACAAAAATAGATTATATATAAATCCCTTTTTAATAAGGGTATCTTTCTTTTTAAGTGTCATAAGTGTGAGTTCTTTTCAGACATCACACAAACTTAAAGTTTTATCTGCAAAGGCTCAGCTAAAAAAATTAATCAGTAAACGTCTTTATTTTGAAAACTACCAGCCTGCTAAGCTCAAGGGTCGGATTATGTTTGGGATTTATATTAATGGTATGTTCTACTATTCAGTCCAAATCCCTTTCAAAGTCAGATTTACATTCTAATGATTCTTATCTGTATATCATTCAGATGATGGATGTAACTTTTACCACTATCCCAGCGGAGTGGTGTGATAAAGAGACATTAGTACTCCCTGCTACATCAGATGAAGGAGAAACTGGAATTTGGACACCAGCTCGAACAATTAATACCAGTGGCCTAGGAGGCACTACAATAACAGTAACATTCACCCCCACAAATACTGCATTTAATCAAATTTCTTTTGATATTAAAATAGAATCTCCTCCTTATCTGGGTGTTGATCAAGTTGAGCCTCTTATGTTTTGCAAAACAGGAGGTGATATCTTCGTTGATCTTGTGGATACACTAGATCTTCAGTTGACTAATATTATGACACTGCAAGGGGATGGGCAGTTGTTCTCATTTATATCAGAAAATAGTTTTAACCCATCAGAATTTGAAAGTGAACTTAGAAATTTAAATCTAAAAAATATTCCAGTAGGCCCATACACGTTCTTTGTGGAATCAGCTGTACTTAACTCATGCCTTTTTCAAACAATGTCTTTTTCATTAGAGATAATAGATGTACAAGCAGGTGTAGATGCTGAGTTAAATATTTGCCAAAGTAACCAACGCTTTCACAATTTTAATGAAATAATAGATGCCAATCCAAGTGGAACATGGGAAGAAAAAAATGGAAGCAATAGTGGCCTAAGCCTATTAAGTCCTTCTTCTATGGACTTGAGCATGACCCCTATTGGCCAATACTTTTTTGATTATGTCACTCAGGGCAGTGGGCCATGTGCAGGATATAGAGATACAGCTACATTGGTCGTGAATATTTTAAGTAATCCTGAAATATTATTAACAGAATCATCAGTTATTGTTTGCAGTTCTACTAATTTTAGTGACCTAACAATAAATCTTTCAGGCGTTGCTCCCTTTGATTTTTCTGTGCAGCTTATAGATGATCAAGGCAACCTTTTTCCACCCCTTACAATCAATACGAATCAAGAAATTTACACCTTTCAAGTAAAAAATACAACGGGGATGACCAGAATAGAAGATGGAGTAATCTATTTGAATCAATCTTCGTCTTATTATGACTTAGTACCCGTAGCCATTCAAGATGCTAACTCTGGACTATGCTTTGATGAAGTAATGACAGGGAGTACCCGAATTGGATTCGACTTTCTAGAATTAGACATCAATGAAACCATATGTGAAGGCGGTAGTTATTTCTTTATAAATCAATTATTTGATAAGAATAATCCATCGGGATCAGTGATAAAGCAAGGTCTATGTGATACTATTTATAATATATCTTTGACTTTTTCTCCTGCTCCTGTAATACCCATTACTGAGGAATTATGTGAGAACGAAAGTGTAATTATTAAAGGCCAAAGTTTTTCAGCCAATAGATTGTCTGCAATGGTAAGAACAGCAACTTCTGGTGGCTGCGATACTATTTTTGACATCAGTGTGACGATAAAAGAAAAAATCAGTTCTCACGAAGTGTATGAACTTTGTCCAGGCCAATCAGTAATGGTAGGAAATACAGAATACGATATCAATAATTCTTTTGGTACTGAGGTATTAAATGCCACAAATGGATGTGATAGTGTGATAATTGTGAATATCATTGAAAAGCCATCCCTTTTTGGAGAAGTGAGTAATAAGAACTGTGAAGGAATAATCGAAATGGTGCTTTGCGAAGGAGATACTGTAGAAGTTGATGCCGAGCTATTTCATATAAATAGACCATCTGGAACAGTATACCTTTCCAGTCATGAAGGCTGTGACAGTATCATAGAGGTTAATTTATTCTATAGCTCACCAGTTTTTTCTCAATATAAAGAGACACTTTGTGAAAGTGATGTGAGAACCATAGGAGGTATTGTTTTTGACATCAATAATCCCTCTGGTATGGTAACACTTATAGGTGCAAATGGATGTGATAGTATTATCGATGTAAACCTCACTTATGGGCAATCAAGCATAACTGACTTGGAAGAAACCATCTGTGATGGAAAATCATTTGATTTTGGAAATGACATTATTTTGGATGCCAATAACCTGTCATTTATAGCTAACCTTACTACTCCTGAAGGCTGCGATAGCATTGTTAATTATAGTGTTATCATCAATCCTTCTTTTTCTAAAGAAATAAATGAATCAATTTGTGAAGGAGAGTCAATTACAGTAGGACCAAATACATTTGATGCTAACAATCCTATTGGTACAGTAACACTCCAAACCGTTTTGGGATGTGATAGTATCATTGATATAAATTTAGACATACTTAGCCCTACTTCACTTACAATATCTGAATCCCTTTGTGGTGATGATGCTATCACGGTAGGTAATGAAATTTTTGATAAAAACAAACCTAGCGGTCAGGTGATTTTAACCAATGCCTCAGGTTGCGATAGTATTATTACTATAGACCTGAATATCAACGAAATATATGATTTTACTATAAGTGAAACTATTTGTAAGGGTGAGACTTTTAATTTTGGAAATGGTGTCACACTTGATGAAAATAATACTTCTGCAAACATGTTATTCCCTTCCTCTCAAGGATGTGATAGTATGGTCACTTATAATGTAGTGATATTACCTACATATGAAAATGACTATCAAGAAACACTTTGTGAGGGAGAAACAAGAAATTTTGGAACTCAAGTATTTGACATCAATAACCAATCAGGTATAGTCATGTTAACTACTACAGCAGGATGTGACAGTATTATTAATGTAAACCTTACAATAAATGAAATATCTAGATCATCAATAGAAGAATCATTTTGTGGCCTCGAAGAAATAACTGTGGGAACCACTACATTTAATGAAGCTAATCCAAACGGAGATGTCGTACTGATTAATGCCTTAGGTTGTGATAGTATAGTCACAGTTGATCTATCTTTTGGAAGAACCATAACCAATAGTGTGAATGCATCAGTATGTGAAGGTGAAGATTATGATTTTGGCAACGATGTCATCTTAAATGAAAACAAGACTACTGAGACCAAGACTTTTACTACAGCATTAGGGTGTGATAGTATAGTAGATTATTCATTAATCATAAATAGCCCAGTAGAAATTAATATTGAAAGAGAGATTTGTAAAAATGGATTTATTACCATTGGTGGCACCACATTTAATGCTGTCAAGAATACTGGCACAATAGTAGATAAAACTGTAAATGGTTGCGATAGTATTATCAATGTAACAGTATTTGAAGCAAAAGAAGCTATAACATATATAGACACTACTCTTTGTACTGGGGAGTCAATTAATATTGCCGGCATTACTTATACTACTAATTATTCAGGGGGGCTTCTTATACCCAATGGTAGTAGGTTGGGTTGTGATAGCATGGTGGAAGTAAGTGTTAAATTCTTCCAATACATTCCTGGACCTTCCATCAGACAAGAAATATGTAAAGGAGAATCTGTGCAAATTGGTGGACAAACATTCGATGAAAATCGCCTTAGAGGTCAGGTTACATTAAATAACCCTAATAGCTGTGACACACTCGTAGAAGTATTTATTTCTGTTGCGGAAGACAACACAACTACTATAGACGATATAATATGTAAAGGGTCTTCCGTGGTCATAAATGGTACCATTTATGACGCTGATAACCTTGCTGGTGAAAGTATGTTTACAGGAGCCAATGGTTGTGACAGCACAGTATTTGTTAACCTTGTATTGCAAGAAGACATCACAGGCCAAGTCAATGAAAACCTATGTAAAGGATCAACGATTACCATCAATAATGTAGAATATAGCGAAAGCAATCTCACAGGAGAGACAATACTTACTACTACAGACGGATGCGACAGTACAGTATATGTGAATATCACACTGATGGAAGACATCACGGGTCAAGTCAATGCAACCCTTTGTGAAGGAGATTTTATGGAAATTGAGGGCAGAATATTTGATGCAAATAATACAAGTGGCGAAATTTCTTTAATTACGGCGGCAGGATGTGACAGTACCGTTTTTGTAAATATTGAAATCGCTCAAAACTACTTTATATCGATAGATACCACTGTATGTGCGAGTGAGTTCGGATCAGGGATAAACAGTGCCGATGTACTAAGAGATACTGTGATAATGCAAACCGCTCAGGGATGTGACAGTGTTTTTGTACTGAATATGTTTTTATTAGAATCTGCCACTTCTTCATATAGTGAAACACTGTGTGCTGATGAATTTGTGAATATAGGAAATGAAACATTTGATATAAATAATCCTTTTGGCAATGCAACGCTTACTTCTTCAATTGGTTGTGATAGCATTGTAACTGTCGATTTAACTTTTATTACTGCTACAGAAGAAACCATATCCAGCATATTATGTGAAGGAGAAGAGATTAATGTTAATGACGAAATATATGATATAGATCGACCTACAGGACAGGAGATAATCAGATTATCTAATGGTTGTGACAGCATTATCATTATTGATCTTTCTTTCAAAACAAGCAGTACTACTATATTTAATAACAAGCTGTGCAAAGAAGAGAGCATAGTAGTAAATGGAATAACTTATGATATTGATACTCCCAGAGGCCGACAAGTATTACCTGCAGGAAATGGTTGTGACAGTATCTTAGAAATAGAACTATCTTTCTCGGTTCCAGAAGATTATGTAATTAATGATCACTTCTGTGCAGGAGAAGAACTCATTATAGAAGGAACCACTTTTGATATTAACAACCCCAGCGGTACCGTGGTAATTCAAAATGCTCTTGGTTGCGACAGCATGGTTATAGTAACGCTTTCTTTCACAGAAATAAATGTAAGTGCCAGAGGATTATCAGTGTGCCCAGAGGACCCTACAGGGGGAAAAATAATGATAGAAAATATTACCGATGGGATGGGGCCTTACACCTATGCTTTGAATGGCCAATCAGTAGAAATTATACACGAATATCCTACTGAGATCAGTAATCTAAGTCCTGGTCAATATGATCTTGAAATAGTGGATTCTGAGGGATGTTCTACCACAAGAAAAGTTACAATATCAGAATCACAAGGTATAGAAGTAGGACTAGAATGGATAAAAGTAGATGAAGGTGTATATGATTTGATACTTAATCACAGAGGTACTATAGACTCGTTACATTGGGAATCTTTAGCAGATTTGTCATGTGTGGATTGTATCCAACCTCAAGTAATATTAGAAGAAACATCAGCAATAAAGGTAATAGTATTTGACGAAAGTGGATGTAGAAAAGAAGCCGAGATTATACTTGAATACCAAAAATCCATACAAGCAGTAATTGCAAATATTATCAGTACCCGCAGTACATTGGGCAATGATATGTTATATCTCACTCTAGATAATGCGGAAAACATCTCTTATGACCTTCTTATATTCAACAGATGGGGAGAAATCGTACATAGAGAAAACGGACTTACACCAAATGATCCCAATATGGGATGGAATGGCACCAGAGCTGGTCGCAAATTAGATGCAGGAGTATACATATATGAGATGATGGTAAAAGAAAATAATGTTCTCGTTGAAGTTTTTCACGGTGACGTAACTCTTATTGATTAATTTTTTAGTTACCCCATTTTTGGGTGGTACCAAAAAGGGAAAAGGCTGCCCATGAGAGTGGGCAGCTTTTTTTGTATAAAATTTTACCATTCAAATGAATACACATATTTTTAAGTGCCATATGATTATTAAAATATATGTGATTACTGGTGCGTTTATTGATAACTAATAAGTGTGAAAAATCGAAAAATAATATATCGCATTGTCTTATCAGGATGGATAGTTTTCTTATCCTTTCTTTGTGATGTCTCAGGGCAAGATTTGATAGAATTAATTGATTTTGAAAATAACAATGCCACTTTGATTGTGGAGGTTATAGCAGAATGTGACCTGCCGAACTCGCCACAAAACGACGGTATTTTTGGTGTCAATAACGGAAGGTTTGAAATACATGATAGTGAAGGTATTTGTTGCCCTAATTCCCTAAGTCAAGGGCAAAATTCCAACTTTGTGATTTTTTCTGGATCACCAATATTACAACCTTATTGTCAAGTAACAGTAACTGTAGACCATGGATTTTCAGGAGATGATTTTGCCTGTAGCAATGATCCTTGTTCTAGTTTTACAGGTGCTGATGAATTTAGATTAGAAGTAAATTTGGGCGACGGTCTTCAATTGTTAGTTCAATATTGTGGAGAAAATGTCTCTG
>JAZGFD010000077.1:0-23397 GCA_036479115.1 Saprospiraceae bacterium
TTTCACAAAATGAGTTGTTTTGGATGAGATTTACATTTATTGAGATTCGGTGATGCCTGAGTATCAGCTAATTAAAAAAAAATATAAAGATCGCCAAAAGAAACTTTTTTGATTTTGTGTGTTTCCGAAGTGGGCTCAACACTTGAAGAAAAACAAGCAACTTGATGACTACCTGATCCGAGGTCGCTACAAGATAGTGAGCATAGATGGTGTTCACTAATATACTTCGGGAAAAGTACACTGTAGTGGCTGTTTGGTAAAAAAGCACTCGAATGGCAATAAGAGTTACCATCATTCTATGCTCGCAGCCGTTTTGGTTCACCCAAACCAGAGAGTAGTATTTCCATTAGATTGTGAACCCATCATTAATGAGGATGGATATGTGAAGAATGATAACGAATAAAATGCGTATAAACAACTGTTAGTCAGCATGTTATACAAATACAAAAGAGAACACTTCATACTTGTAGAAGATGCCCTATATGCAGTAAATCCACAAATTAAGCAAATACTAGAGATTGGATGGAGTTTCGTATTAGGCATAAAACCTAAACGATAAAAGGTTATTTATTCATTAATGGAAGGTCGCAAAAGCCGGAATCAACTTGATAATTTTAAGGTCACCAAAGAGGAGAAATTCATACCTTTTCCATTATGAACAATGTTCCTTTGAACGACCAGAAAAATACTTTACGAGTTAATGTGTTACATTATTTAGAACAAGACAAGAAAGGAAAACAGAAAATATATACATGGGTTACAGACATAAAACTGACTCGTTTCAATGCGCCCGAAATAGCACAGATAGGGAGAAGTCGATGGAAAATTGAAAACGAAACATTTAATACCCTTGAGAATCAAGATTACCATTTTGATCATAATTTTGGTCACGGAAATAAAAGCCTGAGTACAGTTTTGGCAATGCTGATGTTTTTAGCATTCAGTGTAGATCAAATACAACAACATGCATGTTCGATGTTTTACACCCTATGGAATCATATAAAACAGAAAAGCAAATTGTGGGAATCTATGAGGGCAACATTCATGATCATAGAGTGCGATTCCATGCATTTATTGTTCTTAAACATGTACCAAATTTGGAATGTTAGGTATTTAGACCCCTAGACTGAGAATTGCTGAGTTAATATTATAAGAGTGTGAAAACCACTGTATATCAACCAATTAGAAAAACAGCCATTTGTAGCTCGAAATTATTCGCATATATTCAACATCCATTTTGGTGCTAAAACTCAATGATAACAAGGCTTTCTGAGTTTTCGTTCAGACACTAATTAGACAGGCCTCAAAAGCACACTAACTGAGTCTTTACTATCGTAATAATATATGTTTTTTCAAAAAAAACATATATTATTTGCCCCACCCATTTTTTATTATATATTCGTCATATTATACATTGGGTAAAAGGAATTTATTTAGTACAGATATGTAAAATATATTCTCATCTTTTGCTTGTGACATTATTAATAATATTATCACAGAGTCTAGTCTGTATTGATATAATTTTGTTGTTTAAATTAAATATATGCCATAAGGCATTCTAAAAGTCTTGGAATAGTTAAAAGAGAAATTCAAGAAGGCCTAAATTTTTAAATAGTCTTGACAAGCATATATTGAAGGTGTGTCATTTACAAAGTAAATGACACGCTTGAATCTGGTATTTATTGCAAAAATTTCAGCATTAATTACTGCTGAAATTGATGCTTATATACTTAATGATCTTGCTCCTTAGCCCTCTAATCTTATAAGAATAATTATTATGGTAGAAATTGTTGTGATTATATCACCGATGTAGGTTTTAGTACCATGGCTATAATCATAACAACAAATACATAGAAGTAACTCTGAAAAAAAGAGAGCCTACGATCTATCCATCGAAATGGTATATGCAGACCCTCGTTCCGTCGACAGACGAGACTGCAAATATAGGTATTCTCTGATTGTTTTCATTGTTTTTTCCGACAGGAGGACTGTATCGTTAATACGCCTAAATCAATTTTGAAGTATGGGCTGACTCCTGAAGAAAAGATGCAAATATGAAAGTGAATTTTATAAATTTCAAAAAAAATGAAAAAGTCTTTATTTGTAGTAGTATGTATTATGAGTTTAAGTGCGTTTGGATTCTCTCCGCTGAATTCTTCTGAGCTGAATTCTTCTGAGTTAATTTATGACAGAATTACAGGAGAATTTATTGATGACGGGGATACCGAAGGATTATGGATATGCGGTAAGCTTTGTGAATATTATCCTGTTTTGTAAACTAATTTAGAATCTTGGAGCTTTGGGAATTTTACCCAAAGCTCTCTATTTCTAATTATAATTATAATTTAAGAATTAAACGATGAAGTCAATTATATTTTCTCTGCTGTTATTATTACCTTTTACATTAAAAGCTCAGGATTTTTATATTTTTGAATATCATGAAAACTTGGTTACTTTTCACGATATTAGAAACGCCCCTAAAATCCCAATTTCTATGGAGGCAAGCCGTATAGATGCGATAAATAGATATATTAATGGAATAAAGGGTGTTTCTAACCTATACGTTCACAATAACAGATCACTCTATAAATTCGACCGGCAAATAAATCCAGAAGAATTTAAAAATCTTAAATCTTCTGGAGTAGTATATGCACTTAGTTATTATAAGGACTTTATAGATGATGTATTAATAGGTTATGGGGGAAGATTACGAGATGGTACCATAATTAAAGAAAATGCCAGTGCATTTAACCAGTGGAAACATACATCACGAGACAGTATTATTAGAGGTTTTGAATGTAAAATGGCCATAAATGAAAATGATGGCTCAGTAGCTTGGTACACTCCAGAAATACCTTTACCAGAAGGGCCATTATTTCATGGTAAACTCCCAGGATTGATCATTCTTTTGATAAGAGGAAATGACAAAATAGAAATGGTAGGTATTAAAAAAGAAATATTTGATCTATCAATATTTGATTTGCCTAAAACCAAACGAACAATAAAGTATTCTGATTTTGAAACTATACGACCTAACCTTTCCATTTCTGAAGAGCGGAAGAATTAGATTGTGATGAAGTCAAAAGTGTGCATTTTAGATTGACGTTAATTACTTCAGAGAGGTAACAATACGTTAGTTAAATATAGAGATACAGCTAGCTTTGGCGAAATTTTTGTCAACAAAAATTGTGACAAAGCGACAATTTGAAATGCCCCAAGTCAGGAAACTGTCATGGGATAAAATAAAAATGAATCATTGTCATATCGAAAATGACTTAATTAAATAAACACTGAGTCCACTCCGGAAACAGACATTTTTCACAAAATGAGTTGTTTTGGTTGAGATTTACATTTATTGAGATTCGGTGATGCCTGAGTATCAGCTAATTGAAAAAATATAAAGGTCGCCAAAAGAAACTTTTTTGATTTTGTGTGTTTCCGAAGTGGGCTCAACATTCATACTTACAAAAAATCTCATCAGGAAGGTGCAAATTGTTCTCTTATATTCATCCTAATGATACTACTTCAGAATGGATTCTTACGATATGGATTCTTTGCTAGATTGATCATTTGCCTCAAAAATGACAAAAACAAATTGGAATTGACATATTTTAAAAAAGTAACAGGTTTAAAAATCGAGTGACTACTCAGGTATATGCTTTTGGAATAAAAAATGTCTATTTTTTTGCTAATTGAGACTAATTTGAGCTTGAATAGCAGAGCTATCGAAGCGAGAATAGCCAAAAAGTAGCGGAAAAAGAGTTTTTTTAACCAAAATTGATGTACCTGAGTAGTCACAAAATCGAAAATGGTAAATTCAAGACGTAAAAATGTACTATCATATCTGATTAAAAAAGGTAATATCTTTTTATAAAATCTCACCAAAGAAAATGAAAAAGGTACTTCATATTTTATTGTTAATCATGACTTGTACACCTTTGACTTATGGACAGAAGATGTTAACAGGAAAGGTAATGAATGAGCAAAAAGTTGATATTATTGGGTGTATTATTACTCTTCAATCATCTGTTGATTCTTCAGTCATAGACTATACTTATAATACAAAAGATGGGATATGGCATTTATCCATGCCCGATACATCTGTGTATCTTCAATTCAGGTATTTTGGATATCATACACTGACAAAAGAAATACCTGATAATGAGAGTGATACTATTATTATAGATGCCGTACTCTTACCAAATATTCATCAACTTGAAAATATCATAGTTAAAGCCAATCGAGTCGGCATAGTTCAGAAAGGAGATACATTAAAATATAATCTTAATAATTATGTCACTGGCCAAGAAAAATCCCTCGGAGACGTGATTAAAAAGTTGCCTGGAATGGATATAAGTAGTGAAAGTGATATCAATTTTAACGGGCAGAGAGTGGACGTATTACTGGTAGAAAATAAGGACATACTTAACAATCTACACAAATTAGCTACTGAAGGGTTTAAAGCTGAGGATATAAAAAGTATTCATATCATAGAAAATTATAAAAACCAAACAGATAGACTTTCTAATAAATATTCTGACAAAGTGGCCATGGATATAAAATTAACAGAAGAAGCCAAATCTCAATGGAAAGGAAGCTCTCGCACAGAAGGAGGATATAAGAAAAAACTGTCATTAGATATCAATACTTTTAATTTCGATAACAAGCTGTCAGCCACTGTTTTTGGCAGATACAACAATACAGGGTCTGCATTATTGAGTATGAATGATTATTTATCCATGCAGACTTCAATGATGACTACATTGTCTAAAAATATAGCCAATCTTGACAATATTCTTCCTAAACATTTTATTCTTCCACCTGATCTCAAAAATAATAATGATGGTCTTGTAGCCATTAATTTACACCTCTCTAAGAGTAAAAAACAAACTTCAAAGCTCAGCATTATTGCCAATTCTTTAAATCGTAAAACCGAGTCAAATTTTGAAAGAAATTATTGGAATTCTGGAAAAGAATACAATGGTGTTACCAATACTAATAATGAAAATAAAATATTGCAAAGTCAGTATAATGAAACATGGAGTTTTAAAAACAACAGTCAGTTTATTATTGACATACCTTTATTTTACAATCATTATAATAATTCACAAAGGGTTTCAGGATTCTTTGATAATAGCGCTACAGAGTCGTATAATAACTCAAAGAATCTACAGTGGTCGGTGAACCCATCATTTTCATTCATTCATAAAATATCAGACCATTATCACTATAATATTGCATCTGGTTTTCAATATAAATCCTCTACTCAATCCAAGAATGTTACTGACATAATTGAGTTGTATCAAACGTCACATTCTGAAGTAAGCCAAGACATTAACAATATAAACAAGGCCACAATATTAAGTGCTGATATAGAATACAAAAGAGGCAAACACAGTACTGGGTTTGGCGCCTCATATGACAATGGAGACATCCAATTTAGTACGTATTCTGGTGAAAGTCAAATGTTTAATACCAATACAGATTTTAACAGGATAAATATGAGCTTGAGAGCATTTTATCGTTTTAAAAATTCTAAATGGATATTTGAACCCAAGTTTAAGATAAATAGAGTAACCTCACAACTTAATGCAAACTCCACATCTGCCATTTTACCCAAGTTTGAATTTTTAGGTAAATATTCTATGGGGGTATTGCACTTCATTCTACTCCGTGGAATTGTGGAAAAATCATCATTACCATTTAACAAATCAAACTCTGCCCTGGTTATAGAGGATGGAAAGACCTTAACTCAGAGCCAAATTCCACATTATCAAGTTACTGATCAAGCACGGATGTCAATTAGCCATTTTTACTATGCCTATTCGAATATTCGAATCCATACACTAATAAATTTTTCGCAAGGTAAAAACATCGCTTTCAGGAAAAATATAATAAGTAATAACTACACTACTGAGACATGGTCAATACTAGAAAGGGAGATAAAAATGAGTGCAAAAAACACTATTAATAAACCTTTATTCTTGGGAAAAATACGATTGAAAAACAATCTCTTATGGTCTTCCTCTACTCGTAAAGTTCAAGATTTCAATATTGATACTAATAATTTTCGTTGGAATATTGGCTGTAGTACTCATTTTAAGAGTGCCTTGAATGGGGAAATTGGCCTTGCAACCTCACATTCCATTTCTCAAAATGCCAGCATTAAAACCACATTTGTTAGAAATTCTATTTACGGAACAATGATATTGAAATATGATAAATGGAGGTTTGAATACAAAAATAACTATCACCTCAATGACCTTAATCGTAAAACAAAGAATAGTTTTTGGCAACTGGATTTTTCTATTGACTATAGTACAAATGACTTATGGACTATTAACCTAAAATCAAATGACCTGCTCAATCTGGGTGGTGTTGTAAATATATCCACCAATTACCAGTTGAGTTATATCGAAAATTTTGAATTTATAAGATTTCCTGGTTACATTTTAATTGGTATTGAGCGCAAATTTTAATCCATATTGAAGGGGTGGAAGAAAGCCTAATTATGGGTACTTCTCTGATTTATTTTTCTGCTATCTTTACATGTATTAATTCTTTCAACTCCTTCCTTTTACTTTGCGAAATACCAATTATGTAGTTATTAATATTTTCTTTTTATTAGAACAAATCAACAACATATTTTATTTAAATAAGTTGAATTCTATATCAGTTCAACAATAAAATAACAAGTATGAAATATCTGGGTTCGTTTTTTATTATCTGCATTTTTCTTTTCTTTTCGTGTGGCAAAGATGTAGACTGCTCATCGACTTCTATTGAATCAGAAATATCTGCGGGGAATGAAAAAATAGAAAAACTTGGTTTATCTCTTGCTGCTGAATTTAATGAAGATGTCTGCAATGAATTAAAGGATGAATTAAATAAACAACTTGACTATTTGGAAAGCCTAAAATCATGTAGCAACATCACTCAATCTAGCATTGATGAGAATATCCAAATAGCAAGGGGGAATCTAAATAATACCATTTGTTCATAAGGGATTTTTATTATGGGCACACAATATTCTGGTACTTCTTTATCCAAAAAACTAGGAATAAAGTCGGGTATGAATTATATGCTACACAATGCCCCCGACTATTACTTTCAGTTATTTGATGATTGGCCAGAAGCCACCTTATTGGCAACAAAATTAAAGGATGAGTCTCTTGATTTCATTCATTTATTCTGCTATAATTTGGAAGACTTGTCGACTTACTATACTACGTACAAATCATCTCTCAAAAAGGGCGGATCATTATGGATTAGTTGGCCCAAGAAAAATTCTAATATAAAGACAGACATTGATGGTAACCTTGTAAGAGCTTATATTTTAAATAATGGGCTCGTAGATGTGAAAGTAGCCGCTATTAATGATACATGGAGTGGTCTCAAAGCAGTGTATAGACTAAAAGACAGGTGATTACAATATATCCAGAATACGCTCTGGTGGTCTTCCGATTATGGCTTTTCCATTGGCGATCAAAATAGGGCGTTGTATTAATTTAGGATGCTCGATCATGGCTTCTATCCATGCTACTTTAGACATCTTTTTATGTTTGTACTCATCCTTATATATTTGTTCGGATGTCCTAACCAAATCTACTGCATCTATGCCCAAAATAGTAAGTAATTCTTCAATTTCATCAGCTGTTGGTACTTCTTTTAGATATTCTCGGATTTTAGGAGACTCTCCCTTTTCAATAAGTATTTTGAAGGCTTCTCGGCTCTTTCCGCATCTTGGATTGTGATAAAGGATCATAGTAAATCATATATTTAAATGCGAGAATATTAAAAAAAAAAGTAAACCGATCATTCTTGTCCTTAAAAATTCATAAAAGATGTATTGATACGTTTATCTTTGCGAAGGAATGGTTCATGTATTTATCCATATTTTGAATTGTTTATAACACAAAATAAAAATATCATTTAATGAGATTCTTGCATTTATTTTTTATCCTAATTTCTTACTCACTATTTGGCCAAAACCAACTAAATACTGAATTTGTATCACAACTTTCATTTTCAAATCAACTGAATGATATATGGGGATATCAGGCTCCCAATGGCATAGAATATGCTCTTGTAGGTACAAGAAGAGAGACCATCATTGTATCATTAGAAACTCCAGAAAATCCCAAAGTGGTGGCTACTATTCCTGGTACCCGTAGTATCTGGCGTGATATAAAAACTCATGAAAAATACGCCTATGTAGTTGCTGACCAAGGCACTGATGGTCTGCTTATCATTGATATGTCCAATTTGCCAGATTCAGTGTCTTTTAAATTTTGGAAACCTCAAATAGATATCAATGGCAACCCAACCCCTCTCACTACATGCCACAATCTTTACGTAGACAATGGGTATATATATTTATCAGGTTGCAGGATCGGGAATCAAGGTATTATCATTTTAGATGTTAATCAGGACCCAATGAATCCAGTAGTAGTAGGTGCTGCTGATCTTAATTATAGTCATGACGCATTTGTAAGAGATACGCTGTTATTTACCTCTGAGATAAATAGAGGACAGTTAGGAATCTATAGTATTGCTGATAAGACCAAGCCTACCCTACTTGCTACCCAACTTACCACCTCCACATTTACGCACAATGCATGGAGCTCTGATGATAATAAATATGTATTTACTACTGATGAGAGAGCCAATGCTTTTGTAGATGCATATGACATTAGTGATTTGGATCAAATTCAAAAAATAGATAAATACCAGGTTTTAGCCACAAAAGGTAGTGGTGTTATACCACACAACGCCCACTATCACAATGGATTTCTTGTCACATCATGGTATACCGAGGGTGTGGTAATTATGGACGTTCACCGTCCTGACAACTTGATAAGAGTAGGTCAGTATGACACTTGGGATGGCGGAAATGGTGGCTTTAATGGTTGCTGGGGCGCATATCCTTTTTTGCCGTCAGGACTGGTATTGGCAAGTGATATTGAAAATGGTCTATTTGTATTTAAACCAAATTATAAAAGGGCCTCATATCTAGAAGGGATGGTGCTTGGTGCAAAGGATAACCGTGCTATTAATGGAGCTGAAGTAACCATACTTTCAAATGAAAAAAATGAAGCCAATTCGGATGTTATGGGTGTCTATAAGACAGGACAAGCTGAGGATGGCACTTTTTTAGCCATAGCTTCTCATCCTCAATACCTTACTGATACTGTTGAAATAAACCTAATAAGTGGGGAAGTGACCGAAGTTGATTTTGAGCTGGTTGAATTAGAACCTGTTCAATTAAGTGCTCTTATTGTGGACAAAGAATCTGGTGAGTCTTTAAATGAGGTTTTCTTTTCTATAATCTCTTCTTCTGATAATCAAGCACTTAAGACAGATGAAGCCGGTGAAGTCGACATTTCTACATTTTCGGGGCCGCTTACTGTATATGCTGGAAAATTAGGCTATAAAACAGTAGAACTAAAACTAGATCTTGAGGGAAAAGCAATTGTTTTTATAGAGCTTCAAAAAGGTATTGAAGATGATTTTGTTTTTGATTATGGATGGACTGTTCGCTCCACAGCTTCCACGGGAGAATGGATTAGAAACATTCCTCAGGGTACGCTATTTGACGGAAATAAAAAATCAAATCCCGATACTGATGCACCTAATGACATAGGTAATCTTGCCTATGTGACAGGGGTAAATACCACAAATGCAAGCATACATGATGTGGACGATGGCATGACAACTCTTTCATCACCTCTTTTTGATATATCCAGTCTAGACAACCCCGAAATTGAATATGCGCTGTGGTTTTTTAACGGTGGAGGAGCAGGCACCGCACCCAATGATTACCTAGAAGTTTTTATTGCCAATTCTCTTGATACGGTATTAGTAGAATCAGTAAGAAACAACTCTGGCCAATCAGGTTTTTGGAGAGAAAAAAGCAAAATAAATATAGAAGAGCACTTAGGAAAATCCTCCCTTGTTAGAGTTATTGTCATTACTGAAGATGCAAATCCAGGACATCTAGTAGAAGCAGGGTTCGATGATTTTGCTATTGTTGCCAGCAAATCTACCCCTACTCAAGAAGAAATTGCTGATGCTGACATTATAATAAGCCCTAATGCTTTTACAAATTTTCTTCAAATAAAAGTATCTAAAAATTTAAAATCTGTGACACTTTATGATTTGACTGGAAAATTGGTATTGACAGAAAAATATGCAAAATCTAGCTTAATACAATTGAATACTAGAGGCTTAAGCCCTTCTCCTTATCTTATTGAAATAATAACTGAAGATGGTGTGAGGATAACGGAGAAAGTGATAAAAATTTAGTTGTGCGCTCCATTTAAACTTAAAACTAGAAGTAACGGTTCGTGTAGCCGCCGTGCCCGTTAAAGGCAAATGGACAGCTACACTGGCTTTTTCAAGTTTTCATTTTTACATATAAAAATATAGTAAACATCAAAAGCATTATTCCTAAACCAACAAGGAGGAATTGCACATCTTCAATCAAACCGGTAATTGTTCCAACAAAAGCAGCTCCGCCAATCCATATTGCTAATGTGCCTAACCAACAACAACTTGTTCCAACAAAGAATGCAACAATACTTCCCCAAAATGTTTTTTTATAATTTTTCATCAGTTATCTTACTTTCTTGCACTTAATGAAATACTTGTAACGCTTGATGCAATATCTTTTGCCTCATCGCTATCAAGACTAAAATTCATTTCTTTCGCAATTTTCATTATCTGTGGGTCTGCAAGCATTAATTCTATGGGAAACTCAGATTTCGATTCTATTTTTATATCCTTAAAACCTGCATCTTTTACATACTGTAAATATTTTTCTATTTTTTCTGCTCCTGAAACACAAGCAATATGACCTTCTAATGAGTTTTTTATGAAATCCGGCAACTCCTTTTCCAAAACAATATCGCTTATAGACAACTTACCTCCATCTTTCAATACACGATATGCTTCCTTATAAACATCTCCTTTGTTAAGAGATAGGTTAATCACACAATTGGAAATAACATGGTTTGCTATATTGCTCTCAAGAGGTAATTGCTCTATATCTCCTTTTACAAATTCTACATTTGTATAATTGCCTTTCTTTGCATTGGTTCGTGCTAAATCGAGCATATCATCAGATAAGTCAATACCAATGACTTTTCCTTTATTGCCGACAATAGGGGAAACAATAAAGGCATCAAAACCTGCTCCTGACCCTAAATCAATGACAGTTTCACCATCTATAATATTTACAAAGGCTGATGGATTTCCGCACCCTACTCCCAAGTTTGAACCCTCCGGTACTGAACTTAATTCATCTTCTGAATAACCTATTGTCTTACCAACTTGATTGGCATTGACACTTGGGTCACAACAAGCAAATAACTTTGAGAATAACCCATTTTTTTTTGATTTGGCTAATTTGCCATAACTTTCTACTACCGATTGTTTTACTGAATTTGTATCCATCTTCTTAATTTTAATGATTAACAATGGCACAAAGTTGGATCAATGGTAACCCATATCAATTGACTTGGGTCAAGTTCGAGAAATTTTCTTACGGATTCTGCTTAATGTTTCTGGACTAACTTGTAAATAAGTAGCCAAATATTTAAGAGGAACTCTTTGAAGTAATTCTTTTTCGTTTTCCATTATTTGATTATACCTTTCAGTGGCAGTAAGGTCTCTCAAAAATCTATTGTGGCATTCGGAAGTTATATATTCACTCTCTGCTGCCAATCTGCCGAGTTGTTGCCAAAACAAATCTTTTTTATACATTTTTTGCAATGAATCATAAGAAAATACTATCAAATTAGTCGGTTCAGTTGCCTGAATTGCCAAATCGCTTTCTGTTTTGGTGATCAAACTACTATATGATGTTGTTAAAGTATGCTCTTTGCAGAAACAATTGGTTATTTCTTTACCATCATTGAGGTAGTACAATCTCATAAAACCTTTTTCTATAAAAGCAATGTTTCGACATATTTTTCCGTGCTGTAGAAAATACTCGTCAGTTTTTAAGTGTTTTTCAGAAAGGTATGGAAGTATTTCCTCAAATACCTTTGGTGTATAATGGGGGAATTGTTGTAAGAATTTGTTAAATGCTTCCATTTTTGTTTTACTTGCAGAGAACTACTCAGGTGGTGTGCTTTTGAGACCTGTCTGTCAAACAGGCAGATAATAAATTGTAATTTTTTTGCTAGACACAGGCTATTTTTTTTAATAGCAGCGCTATTAATATTTTATTTTATAAGTATAGTGAATGTCGATTGATATCTCATTCCTCCGTCATTGCTTATCAAATCTACAATACATTGCTGTATGTACGATTTATGTCGCCATATCTTCGATTTGAGACATAAATTCCTGAAGTATAGTGATAAAAGAGTTTTTTTCAGTCAAAATTGATACTACCTAAAAGAGTAGTTCCAACTAGTCCGTATTATAAATTATCTCCTTGAGAGCAGTTGAGCCTTTATTCTTGCCGCTTCTGCAAAATCTTTTTGATTAGAAGCATATATAATACCTCTAGAACTGTTAATGAGAAGACCGCCGTCATTATTCTCTCCGAATTTTACTACTTCTTCAAGACTGCCTCCTTGGGCACCTATTCCAGGCACTAATAAAAAATGATCAGGAATTATACTCCTTACTTCTTTTAAAAACTCTGCTTTGGTCGCTCCAATCACAAACATTGTGTTATCCAAGGTGCCATAAGCAGCACAAGTTTTCAAAACAGATTGATATAATTTTCCTTCATTCTTAATTTCTAAAAATTGGAAATCACTGGCTCCTATATTTGACGTCAACCCAAGTATTATCACCCATTTATTTGAATAAGATAAAAACGGTTCTACAGAGTCACTACCCATATATGGTGCTACAGTAACTGAGTCAAAATCAAATGTTTCAAAAAATGTCTTTGCGTACATTTTAGATGTATTTCCAATGTCACCCCGCTTTGCATCAGCTATGGTAAAACAGTGATTGGGGATATAATCTAAGGTTTTTTCTAATGCTCTCCACCCATTAATGCCCATTGATTCATAAAAAGCAGTATTGAGTTTGTAAGCGGCCGCTAAATCAGACGTAGCATCAATTATCTCCTTGTTAAAGGCGACAACTCCCTTCCAATTCTTTGCGAAAAAATCCGGGATATGGTTGACATCAGTGTCCAGGCCAATACATAAGTATGAGTCCTTATACTCAATTTGATTAATGAGCTCTTTTCGGTTCATGTTTTGATATGTACTTGTTTTGTTGGTTCCATATTTGCATTTCTCTTTGCCACTTGTTGTGATATTTTCTTAGCCATTTCCATAAACACATTATATAGCGGATGGTCTTTGTCATATGCAGCAGGAATGCCATTATCACCACTTTCTCTTAGTCCTTGGACCAAAGGAATCTGAGCAATCAAAGTGCTATTAGACTTCTTAACAAGTTTTTCTCCACCTCCTTTTCCAAAAATAAAGTACTGATTATCAGGGAGTTCTACGGGTGTAAACCAACTCATATTTTCAACTACTCCAATAATTGGTATTTTGATATTATCCATCATGAACATATTCATGGCCTTTACAGCATCTACAATAGCCACATCCTGGGGAGTGGTCACAATGAGTCCACCTGTCACAGGTACAGTTTGTACCAAAGTCAGTTGTATATCACCTGTTCCAGGAGGAAGGTCTACAATAAGGTAATCAAGTTCAGGCCATATCGTTTCTGTAATAAACTGTTTGATGATTCCGCTTAATCTTGGCCCTCTCAGTATTACAGCTTGCTCTTCAGCTATTATAAAACCAATACTCATTGTATGTATGCCATATTTTTCGATAGGAATTAACTTATTATTTCCATATACATTTTTCACTTCCGGTTTTTGCCCTTTTAAGCCCATCATTGTAGGAATGGATGGGCCATAGAGATCGGCATCAATCAACCCTACTCTAAACCCCATTTGAGATAAAGCAATAGCTGTATTCACTGAGATGGTAGATTTTCCCACACCACCCTTTCCAGAAGCCACAGCAATTATATTTTTTATGTGTGGTAATGAGCCTCCTAGTTCTTTTAGTTCCTGATTGCTTACTTGATTCATGTGAATATGAATTTCAGCATTTGGGAAATCAATCTTCAGTGCCGAATAGATATCAGAATTGAGTTGAGCTTTGGTTTTTTCATCTATAGTATTCGCCATCAAAGTGAATAAGATGTTATTCTCTTCAATTTTCAAATTAGATATGCGGCGACTGGTAACAATATCCATACCTGTAACTGGATCACTGATTTTCCTAAGAGTATCTACTACTTTGTTATTATCTATCATACTTATATAGTAACAATGCCTTCCAAATTTTAGTTTAATCAATACAAAGATGAGATTTTATTGTGGTTATGAATAATCTCAATACTTTATTATTAACACCTATTTATACGATGAAACAATTAACAGATGCAACGCCAAACAAATTCATGTTTATACTTAGTGGCTAATCAAAAACTAATCAAAAGTAAAAAATGACAGTCCTCGTTTAACCATCACTTAGTTCCTATTTGGTGAATACTCAGGGGGTATCAATTTTGGCTAAAAAAACACTTTTATCGCTATACTTCGGGAAAGTAGGGAAAGTAGAGGGTGCAATCCAATTTGTCGCATAGAAGAAAAAAAAAACATAGGGGTTTAATATTTGTAGTCACGAGTTGCAACTCGTGGTTATTGGTTGAATTTCAGGTATTTTGGTGACATATTTGCCTTTTACGCAAAAATGGCGACAAAATTTGTAAGTAAAAAACGACAATTAGAATTACACCCCAAATAGGCGAAGTAGGGAAAATAGGCTATTTATTCATCAAACCCAAAATGTGGCACCACCTGAGTAGTTCCCCTATTTGTTATGACTACAAATTGTCTGATAAGTTAATTTTACGTTACTGCGTGCTTTATATTAGATTTAATCAACATATATCGTGCATTAACAGATTAAATAGCAGAAATTTGTCCCAACGCTCATTATGAACAAACAGATTTTTAATTTAGATAAAGAAATAGAGGAGGAAAAAAAAGCCTTTGGCAAGAAAAAACTCAATAAAAGTGTACTCAATATTATTCGAACTACCCTTCGTAATAATATCGAACTTACAGGTATTGCTGACAACAAAGCCAATGTATTACTTAGTCTTAATGCTTTAATGTTGACTTTTTTAGTTCCTCTTATGCTCCCTCACTTGGATATGATCAAGCAATATTATTTGGTATATCCATTAATGCTTTTAGTGATTACAAGCCTCATCACCATATACATGTCTGCCATGGTACTAAAACCTGGAAAATTCTTCGAAGGGCAATCTGATCTTAAAAAAGGGAGATATGTCAGTCCATTCTTTTTTGGAAATTTTTATAAAATGAACCAAAAAGAATTTACCGATTACGTGCAAGATGCCGTATCTAACAATAACCTTGTAAAACGTCATGTCATAGAGGATCTTCATTACATAGGCACCCGCTTAGGCATTAAAATGAGCATGATAAGAAAAGCATTTAAAATCTTTATGTTCGGATTTTCTACATCGATTGTTCTTGCTTTAACTCTAATTTTTATTCATAGTTCTTCTTAATGTGTAACTACACAGATGCAGAAATTTCAACGTAAAAAACAGGTTTGTTTTTTAGGTAATGACATAAAATTTGGTAAGTGCAGTTCAGATTGTCCCCCATATTCTCAGGGAGGTAACATTGAGCCCACTTCGAAAACACACAAAATCAAAAAAGTTTCTTTTGGCGATCTTTATATTTTTTTCAATGAGCTGATACTCAGGCATCACCGAATCTCAATAAATGTAAATTTCATCCAAAACAACTCATTTTGTGAAAAATGTCTGTTTCCGGAGTGGACTCAACATTATGTCAGCTTTATAATAAGGCAAAGCTAGCTTTGTCACTAATTTTGTCAATAAAAATTGTGACAAATCGACAATTTGAACTGCACCTAATATGATGCATTTACACAGAGTGCAAAAAGAAGTATTCGCAAAATCAGATGCAAAGTGACCATTGTCGAGGTCAAATGTGAAGGAGGTGAATTTATCTTAATCTTGAGAATATGCCTTTCTGCATTTGAAAGCATATAACGCAAAAGAAGCCAACCAATGCTGCCCTGCATAATCTCCATCAGTAATTTTATTCAACGAGTATTGAAGATGCATATCTGCTAAATTTAATGCATTTACATTTTCATTTAAGGGATAAAGGCACCATGCTCTTGAAAAATTAAGGCCATCAAGATGTACTAATTTTCCGTCGCTTCTATCGCGTATTTTCCCAGGCTCAAGAGCCATAGTATGCATACCCAATTGTGGTAAAAAATTCTTGAGCCACAATTCAAAAGCAGCCGGATTTAGAACTTTTCTCATTATATCCACCTCCTGAAGGCAAGGTGAAAGGAAGTCAGAACCACTTGGTTCCCAATAGATAGGACAACCTTTGTCATCCTTATAAAATCTAATTGCATTCTCTTTTATTACTGAAAGAAATTTCTCATCTCCTATTGTTTTGGCATAATCAAAAGCAAAACTCAACCCGAATGCCGAGTTACTGTGCTCCCCTACTCTAATAGGATAAACAAGTTTAGGGAGATACTCCGTATAAGCAGCTACAAGATGATCAGCTAATGGCTTCAGGCTATTATACCATTTCTTGGCATCAGCGTCATCCCATCCATATAATTCTTCTTGCAATTTAAAGACCCAGGCCCATCCATATGTCCTTTCAAATGATGATGTGAACTTATTAAGTTTAAAATATTCAACCTCTTTTAAAATTTTTTCAGCCGTAATGTTATAATTCAAATTAGCCCTTGTATCATTGGCCTTAGCCAAATCAGGAAATTCTTTGAGAAGGTATACCAATGACCAGTGCCCGTGTACAGCGGAATGCCAATCAAAGCAACCATAAAATGTTGGATGGTGAACCACTGGCATCTCGAAATCAGACTCAACAGCAATAGTATGCCCTGCCTTATAAGGCAATGGTGTGGTTATACAATGTAATGGAAGATCAGCCAATCTATTGGCTTCTTCAAGGTCAAGTGCTATTTCAATCTTTACTCTTTTTACATTTTCATTCACTTTAACATCCAAATCACAAGATCCCCAAATAATAAACATTGATATAAACAATAGTACGCCGAAGTTTTTCATTTTATTAGAATTAAATGAATGGATAGTAATTATAAATGCTAAACTAAAAAGTAACTACTTATGTGGAGCCAATTTTGATCAAAAAAGTTATTCTTCTACCTTATTTCAGCTATTTTTTTTGCCATATTTCTTCTATGTCATAAAAAATGAGCCTTATTCGACAAAAAATATAGTATTTTTTTATCTGCCTGATTGACAAATAAATCTCAAAAGCGCTCAGTTGGGGTAATTACACTAAAAGTAAAATTTGACTAATAACACCATTTTCTCAACTTTTCATAAAAATGTTTTAAAAACCATATCTTTCGCCCATGCTACAAGCCATAAATATATCTAAAAGCTACGGCGATCTCAAAGTTCTTTCAGATGTCTCACTTGACGTTGCTAAAGGAGAAATAGTTGCAATAGTTGGGAAATCTGGCTCGGGCAAAACTACACTCCTTCATATTATAGGCACTTTAGATAATCCCAATCACGGTGAGATCATTTTAAATAACCAATTGATTTCTCATTTAAAACATAAAGAACTGGCTCGATTTAGAAATGAAAGTTTGGGGTTTATTTTTCAGTTTCACCATCTACTGGCTGAATTTTCGGCTGTTGAGAATGTAATGATTCCTGCCCTCATTGGTAAAAGAAAAGAAGACAAATCAAAGAAAAGAGCTACAGAGTTGTTAACTTATTTAGGGCTAGCTGAAAGACTAGAACACAAGCCCAATCAAATGTCAGGAGGTGAGCAACAAAGAGTAGCTATAGCTAGAGCGCTGATCAACAATCCGGATATTATCCTAGCCGACGAACCAACTGGCAACTTGGATGATAAAATATCAGAAGAATTTTTTGATCTTATCTTACAACTTAGAAAGGACTTTGGACAAACTTTTATCATTGTAACTCATAATAAGGAATTGGCGTCAAGATGCGACAGAACTTTAACCCTTTCTCAAGGCAGGTTGGTTTAATATGATAGAGAATACTTGTTGATTAATAATAACCGAACTCATTTTTTTGGAGTTAATAACCGGTAACTCAGGTGGTATCAATTTTGGCTAAAATGCACACCACCTAAGTAGTTACAATAAGGGAAAAATGTTATCAGCATTCAAAGTTGAGTCTTCTCTGGAAACTAACATTTTTCAGAAAAAGAATCGTTTTGGATGAAATTTGCATTTTTGAAGATTCGGAAATACCTGAGTAGCCGTGAGTTGAGAAAAATGTACAGTTCGCCAAAAGCTATATGCAGAGCTCGTCTAAGTAAATTATTTTTGATTTTGTGAGTTTTCAGAGTGTGCTCAAAGGTCTAGGTGAATTATTATTTGCATTAAAAGGCATAAAACATTCCAAATCAACTGTCAATTATTATTAGCAATAACACTTTTTTATGAGCACAGAAAAAAATAAAAAAGAGGTACAACTACCTGATTTTAAAAGTATTATAAAAAGTGTAAAACGATACATTTCTGATGTAGTTAAGTTAGATCGCGGTGTAGATAAGAAAGCGACAATAGCAGAGATTCAGAATAAAAAATCTATGAATGATGCCAACGCATGGATGCTCATGTGCTCTATAGTAATAGCATCTATAGGCCTTAGTCAAAATTCTCAGGCTATCATCATAGGTGCCATGCTCATATCACCACTGATGTCACCCATTTTGGGTATTGGATTGGGTGTAGGTATCAATGATTACAACACCCTGTTTCAATCATTAAAACACTTAGGTTTAGCTGTTTTTATCACTTTATTGACCAGCACTATTTATTTTGCTGTTACTCCTTTTGGTGATTTTACTGATGAGATTAAAGCGCGCACATTGCCTACATTTCTCGACATTCTCATTGCCATTTTTGGCGGTATTGCCGGCATTGTATCAATAGCTAGAAAAGACATATCCACTACCCTTCCTGGTGTGGCTATTGCTACCGCTTTGATGCCTCCCCTTTGTGTCACAGGTTATGGTTTAGCCAATGGAAATTGGTCAGTGGCTTCGACTTCATTTTACCTTTTCTTTCTAAACACATTTTTTGTAGCACTAAGTACTTATTTAGTAATTAGATTTTTAAAATTTCCATTGCGAAAATATATCAATCCTGAAGACAGAAAAAGAAATATGATTGCAGTACTTTTTATCATCCTCGCTGCTATTGTTCCTAGTTTTTTGATCTTTAGAAATGTCTTAAAAGACCTGAGACTTGAAAAAAGATCCAAACAATTTATTCAAGAATATATTGGAGAAGACAATGTGTATTTAGACGATTATAAAATTGAGAAAAGAGACAGCACAAATTTAATGATACTCAAAGTCTACGGCAATAAAATCAATGATAGCAAATTACCTGAATACTATGAAGGGTTAGAAAAATTACATCTTCATAATACTAAGATTATAATAGTTAATTCGTCAGAGGTAGAACTTACAGATATCAATTCCATTCAAAATAAGCTCCTTACCCTAGAGCAAATCACTGATCGAATGGAAGAAACAAAAAAACATAGACAAGAGCAAAAATCCATAATACAAAAAATGGCTACTGAGCTGAACAATAATGTAATCGACAGTACAATATTTGTAGAAGTGACAGCTGAGATAAAAGCCATATTCCCAAATATGGAACAGATAGGTTTGGCAAGAATTCAAAAAACTGATTTTTCCAATTATCAAGGTAATGTACCTGTCGCTATCCTAAGTTGGAATAGTAAAATAACGCGTAGACAAAAGCAAAGTAGCGAAATAAAAATGCGAAACTTCTTAATTGAAAGGCTCGATTTGGATACAATTTTAATATTCAGACATTGATCTTTGAGCCCACCTAAGTAGTTACAAATCTTTTATTTTTTTGGAGTGAGTTCATCTTTATACCGAAATTTAAAAGTCTTCAAGTGATTCTGATTACTAAGGCAAGTAGCTATGATTCTTTTACCTCAGAATGGCTAATTGAACAATTGAAATCCTTTGTGTTGTATCCATCTCATGAGAAAGACATCGTACACATGATATTCCATTTCTCCCTTTGTATTTATCTTACTATATAACATCTCTTTATCTAACAATGTCTCTAATGATCTCCCTGTTGTGCTGGCCGCACCTAAGCGATATTTCTCATTTATTTTGGATGACATAGGTTGTCTCATAATATTTTCATGAGCTATTGCACACAGTACCTTCCATTGTGGCCGTGTAACCAGTCTTTTAAATTGATAATATACATTTTCATGCTCGTTATAGATGTTTAGCTTGGTCAAATCCATGTGGTAATTTTCTACCTTCCCTCCTGAGTTTTCAAAAAGCATGTGGCAGAAATATTGCACATAATGAGTATGATTTTTTGTCCATTCTAAAATTTCATGTGCGTATTTCTCGTCGATCATTTTATCATTTTTAGCAAATTGCTGCTGGATGAATGCCATATACGCTGGATATGGTATAGCATGTAGTTCCATCATTTCTGTAGTACGAAAAAGTGGCTTTTTGGTATCATTAAATAAAGCTTGGAGCAGATGATTTTGGCTCCCACAAAATAGAAAATGTAAATTCGGAATAATTTGTAGTGCTTCTCTTAATGATGCATCAATATTAGTGCTTTCGTACTCAGCTATTACTTGAAATTCATCAATTGCAATATGGTAAATATGCTTTTTGTCTTCTTTTATCATTGTCCAAAGGATTTGTGTTACGCAATTTATATTACGCAATTTGTGTTACGCAATTTGTGTTACGCAATTTGTATTACGCAATTTGTATTACGCAATTTGTATTACGCAATTTATATTACGCAATTTATGCTACGCAATTTGCGTTGCGGAATTTGTGTTATACAATTTGGGTTGCGTAAAAGTATCCCTACTGTACAATGCCTAAATCATAGATTTGATCTTCACACAAGCCTTAGGGTAATCCTTTCCCAGGATAAAACCTAACTCTGCCTGTTTTTCTCTGCTAAGAGAGAAGGGTTCATGTATTTTATCGGGACATAAGCATTTGAGCGAGGGAAGCCAATGAGATAGGTAAATCCCTTCTGGATCATACTTACGAGACTGAAAAATGACATTATAATATCTATTTTCACGAGGGTCACTTCCCACTCCAGCAATATAATTCCAATTGCCATAATTACTACAGGGATCATAATCTATAAGCAGTGACTCAAAATACTCCGCACCGATGATCCAATTTATTTTGAGATCATTTACTAAAAAGCTGGCCACATTTTGTCTTCCTCTACTTGATATAAACCCAGTATTTTTAAGCTCTAACATATTAGCGTCCACAAGAGGAAACCCCGTACGACCATCAGCCCAAATTTTAAAAAGTTTAAATTTATCACTTAAATCAGAACGAGGTTCTTGCTTTGTTCCACCTTTTAGAAAAATTTTATTCCCATGCTTCTTGCCCATAAGTCTAAAAAAATCACGCCACATCAATGCCAAAAATAGCTGGTAATTAAATTCATGGATACCTTTTTTGTTTTTATATTTTTTTATTTCATGAAATACTTTCTTTGGAGAAATACATCCTTGAGAAAGCCATGAAGATAGTTTAGAACTAAAGTCATCACCAAGCACGCCATTGCGATTATCCTTATAATTTTTCTCATGTTTTGCATCCCATATATAATATTTGAGTCTATCTAAAGCCTCGTCTTCACCACCTAGTATAGTTAAATTTTTCGTTTGCTCTATCTCTGCATCACTAAAGCCAAAGTCGGGTAATTTTGGTATTTCGCCTATTGTCACTTTATCAATGAATGCTCGCAAATTCTTGGTTGGAATTGGAATGAGTGTTCTCACATCTACAAATTTCTCCACCTCTTTTTTGAATGTACTAAAAAAATCAGGCGTATGAGTCACGGGAAAAGGTAGATCAGAAGTATAATACAGCATTTTTCCGCGTGAGTATCTTATCTCTTGGCCTACACTCCACAAGTTTTTTTCAAGGTTATCCTGTACGTCTTTTTCCTCTTTTGTTCTTTCTCTGTTACAAAAAATCCAAGATGTTTTGAGCTCTTTAGCAAAATTATAGATTACCACTTCAGGCTTGCCTATACGCACTACTAATCCAAGGCCTATTTTTTCTAAATTTTTACGAAGGTTTTTTACACTTTCAATAATAAATTTTGCTCTAAAAATACCTGTCTTTTTAAATCCAAAAGTAGTGGTACCATTAAATATCCTCTCATCAAAAATATAAAGAGGCAATATTTCTGAACCAGACAAAAGAGCATCTCTCAACGCTTCATTATCATGCACTCTGAGGTCTTGCCTAAACCATAAAATCACCTTCTTATTCATTTCTAACAAATTCGGCTATTATTTAAACTGTTGTACTAGAAAAGGGTTGTAATATTGCTTTAACAAATTAAAACAATAATAGAATGTATCGAATATTAATTTTCTTTTTATTCGCAACTTTCTGGTCATGTCAGAATAATCAAGGTAACACATCAGAATCTAAAATCCTATATGAAAAGGTCATGGTTATTCATGACGAGGTGATGCCTAAAATGCGTGATATTAGAATTCTCTCAAAGAAGCTAAAAAAGGTAGAAAATTATACTACTCACACGGAAGTATTAGAATCAATCAAAAGTCTCGATAATGCTCACGAATCAATGATGGATTGGATGGCACAATTTAAAATACCATCTAATATAGATCACGATAAAGAAATAAAATACTTAAAAACACAAATGATATCAGTACAAAAAATGAGTGATGAAGTTCTTTCCGCTCTAAAGAATGCTGAAATAATGGCTACAAAATATTCTACTAAATGAAGGCAATATCAATAATTTTTATAACAGTTTTCATCTATTCCTGTAATCAGAAACCAAACAACCTCCCTATCATAGGTTTTCAGGAGAAACAGGAAGATGGCTCTATTAACTATCATAAGATTCCTCCATTTTCATTTTCCAATCAAAATGGAGAAATAATTGATAATGAGTCATTTAAAGATAAAATTTACATCGCTGATTTCTTTTTCACCTCTTGCCCATCTATTTGCCCAAAGGTGATGAAACAAATGATGAGAATAGCAGATGCTCAAAAGGACAATGACAATTTCATGCTAATTTCTCACACCATTGACCCAAAAAGAGATAACATTGACGTGCTTAAAAAGTATGCCAATAACCTGGGTGTAGATCAGAAAAAATGGCATTTCTTGACAGGAGATAAAGACAATTTATTGGACATGGCAGATGAGTACTACGT
>JAZGFD010000078.1:0-9460 GCA_036479115.1 Saprospiraceae bacterium
TTGATTTAGTCCTGATCTCTTGTAACGGTCATAGATGCTTTTGTACTTTGTCATTGATTTTGTTATTTATGGCAAAGCTAGACCATAGGTTGCGAGGAAGCTAGATGTAGGCCGTCGCACGGATACTATAGAAGTAACTAAGCAAACCCTGTTTATGTCTTTCATATAAGGTGCCCATCTTGCTCATATCACCTTGTTGTATTTGATGCATTAAATCGTTATCACTAGGCTTTTCCAATATTTTGTTTTGTGTATGTATTTGATTTAGAAAACTATGGATTATTCTGATAGTTGCAGATTTTCATAAAAATAATAACAACAGGAAGTTACGAATGAATAGAATAAAGGAATCTTAGAAAGATGAAGAAGTTATTTACTTCTCTTATTCACTGTGAGAGCGAATCAACTCCTTATCTTCGTAAGATTACGTGTTTATAAAATATACCTAAGTAACGCTTAAAAAAAAGAGTGCCTTTCAGATTGTCAGTAATTACCTCAGAGCGGGACAATACGATAGCTAATTATTGAGGTACAGCTAGCTTAGGCGAAATTTTTGATTTCAAAAATTATGACAAAGCGACAATTGGAAATGCACCCAAAAAAAGTAACTATTGAACCATAGTTCTTTTTGAATAAAAATGGACTATTTTTTTGCTAATCAAGGCTTCTACCAGAGGGAGACAGGCCATTTGAGCCGTAATAGCACTTGTACTGAGCGACTGCCGAAGTAGCGCTTTTGCTTCTCAAATAGCCACAGAGTAGGGGAAAAAGAGCCGTTTTTTACAAAAATTGACTGTGGCTGAGTACGTATAAAAAAAAAGTTAGACAATTACAACCATCAAAAAAAACATGACAACTTATATAGTAGACTCATTTACAAATGAAGCATTTAAAGGAAATCCAGCTGGAGTATGCATTTTAGATGACAATATAAGTGATGATACGATGCTATCTATTGCTCAAGAACTGGGTTTGTCAGAAACCGCATTTATTGCACAACTAGAAAAAATAAACTCCTATTCTATAAGGTATTTCTCTCCTAAAATGGAGATTCCTTTGTGTGGGCACGCTACCCTAGCTGCCGCAAAAGTATTGTTCGAATCAACTAATTTATTGGATATACATTTCTATAATAATCAAGATTTAGAACTTTATGTTAAAGAAGAGGGCAGTACAATTTTAATGGAATTTCCTACTTATAAAACAACACCATCACAAGCTCCACCTGCATTACTCAAAGCTCTTGGAATTGAAAATGTAGTCAATGTTGAGTATAATAAAGAAACCAATATTTTACTTCTTGAAATCAATGATACGGCTATATTACAGAGCCTAAACCCAGATTTTGCAGCCCTATATAAATCCTCAGATGACATCAATGGTGTACTGGTAACAGCGGCATCCGTTAATGATGCATTCGATTTTCATTCACGATATTTTTGGCCCTGGAGCGGCACTAATGAAGACCCAGTAACAGGAGGAACACATACCTTTTTAACACCCTATTGGGAAAAACGATTGAAAAAAACAAAGATGAGATCATTCCAATCATCTAAAAGGACAGGTTTTATGGATGTAGAAATAAACAGAAATGAAAAACTCATTATTAAAAGTGAAGCAGTAATAATATTAAAAGGTAAGCTCAAGATATAGCTCTAAAAAGACGTAACATTCAGACATGAAAATAATTACCTTATCGAGCGACAAATCCAAATTGGATATTCCATTAATCCATCATGTTCTCACTAAAAGTTATTGGGCAAAAGGAAGGACATTATCAGAAGTAAAAAAGTCTATTGAAAATTCATTTTGTTACGGTATTTACTCTGATGATGAGCAAATTGGTTTTGCTAGGGTTGTTAGTGATACCGTAATTTTTGGCTATATCGCTGATGTGTTTATTATTAAAAATGAAAGAGGTAAGAATCATGCTTCGGTGTTGATGAATTTTATTTTAAGTGATGAAAAACTAGAAAAAGTGACACAATGGTATCTTAAGACAAAAGATGCACATCAATTCTATGATAAACATGGATTTGGATCTTTAAAGAATCAAGGATGGTTTCTGGAGAGAATAAAAACCAAATAGAGGTAAGCAGCATTATAAGGTAACTACTTCAGGTGGGCGCTTTTGAGGCCTGTCTGCCAATCAGGCAAATAAAACTACTCCGTAATAACACAACTACAATAAATTGATAAATTGATCAAAATCATTATTATCTTTCGAGTTCAAAAGCACTCACACTAATGCACGTACCTATCAATTTGATTCCTATTATTTGCTTGTTTTTTATATCAACCAATGCGAGTATCCATGCACAAACAGATCAAAATATTCTAGAAGAGCTAGAAAAACTAGCTATTGTTGATCAAAAAGTCATGATGCCAATGAGAGATGGCATTAGATTGGCAACTGATATATACAGGCCCAAAACATCGCAAAAAGTGCCCATAATATTTGTTCGTACTCCCTATAATTTTAATACTTGGAGAGATGGTGAAAGACATGTCAGTATGGAAAGAAGGGCTCTAGAAGCAATAAAAAAAGGGTACGCGTATGTTATACAAAATGAAAGAGGAAGGTACTTTTCAGAAGGGGAATGGGACATTCTGGGTCTACCACTTACCGATGGTTATGATGCTTTTACATGGATGAAGAATCAGACTTGGAGCAATGGAAAAATAGGAACCTTAGGATGCAGCAGTACTGCAGAGTGGCAGATGGCTGTAGCAGCATTAGATCATCCTGCTCATGCATGTATGGTACCTCAAGCCTTTGGGGCTGGTGTAGGAAGGATAGGTGAAATTAATGAGCAAGGAAATTGGTACAGAGGAGGTGCACATCAGATGTTATTCACTTCATGGCTTTATGGTGTAGAGCATGACAAATTCAAACCAAGGATTCCCTCTGGAGCAACTCAAAAAGATATACAAAGAATATCAAGATTTTACGACCTAGGCCCTGAAAACCCACAAGTGGATATGATCAAAGCATTGGCCCACCTGCCTGTCTCTGATATCATAAGTAACATGGAAGGAAAGTCTGAGATATTTGATAAAATGATCAAAAGAAAGCCCAATGATCCTGATTGGTATAAAGGAGGTATATATCATGATGATATGGATTTTGGTGTGCCTAGTTTTTGGTTTACATCATGGTATGACGTATCGATTACGCCTAATCTTGCACTGTTTAATCATATAAGAAACAACATAAAGGATCGACAAATTTCTGATAATCAATATCTTGTAATCGCTCCAGTACTTCATTGCCGCTATACCCGAGCAACTGAAAACACCGTAGTAGGAGAAAGAAATGTAGGTGATGCAAGATTAGACTATAATAAGCAAATATATGCATGGTTTGACCTATGGTTAAAAGGTGAAAAAAATGATTTTAAGAAGAAAACACCCAGAGTACAATACTATACTATGGGCAGCAACAAATGGCAACATGCTGACCAGTGGCCACCTAAAAACGTAGAAATGACAACTTATTACCTCAAAAGTGAAGGTCAAGCAAATAGCCTTTACGGTAATGGCTCTCTATCCACCTCCATTCCTAAAAATGAAAATAAGGATACTTATATATACGACCCCATGAACCCAGTATATTCCTATGGGGGTAATGTATGCTGCACTGGCAATGCCATACAAGGTGGCAGTTTTGATCAAAGGAGAATGGAAGCCAGAAATGACATTTTAGTATACACCTCTGATCCGTTAGAAAGAGGAGTGGAAATCACTGGTTTTATAGAGAGCAAAATATATGTTTCTTCAAATGCAAAGGATACTGATTTTACCATCAAACTCGTAGATGTGTACCCAGATGGAAAAGCTTATAATCTGGACGAAACCATACAACGAGCCCGATATAGAGAAGGACATGAAAAAGAAGTATGGATGGAGGATGGAGAGGTCTACCCTATTGAGTTTACGCCCATGTCAACGAGTAATTATTTTGCAAAAGGTCATCGCATCAGAATTGAAATATCAAGTAGTAATTTTCCTAGGTTCACTAGAAATCTAAATACAGGAGGTAATAACTATGATGAGATTGAAAGTGTGGTAGCAAGAAATAGTGTTCATCATGGAGGAATACATTTGTCAGAAATAAAGTTACCAATTGTAAAATAGAAAGGGCATTTTAACAAATATTATACATGAAACACATCGCTCTGCTGCTCATCGCTATAACCCTACTTTTTTCTACTAACATCTTGTCTCAAAATGAGCCAAAAAATGATCTTAAGTCAATAGACAATATAATTTCGGCGCTTTATGAAGTCATTTCTGGAAATAAAGGAGTAGAAAGAGACTGGGATAGATTCAGAACTCTATTTACACCAGAGGCAAGGTTGATTCCGAGTAGTAAAAACAAAGATGGAGAGATAGGATATCGAATTTTAAGCCCTGATGATTACATCAATACTGCTGGTGCTTCTCTTGTAGAAAATGGATTTCATGAAGTGGAAATCCACAGAGTGACAGAACAATATGGCTCATTGCTCCACCTCTGGAGCACTTATGAATCGTATAAAAACAAAACGGATAAAGAACCATTTATGCGAGGCATTAATTCTATTCAAATGATCAACATGAATGGGGAATGGAAGGTGTTGCAAATTTACTGGCTAGGTGAAAGTGATGACAACATATTGCCTCAGCAATATCTTCCAAAATAGACCTGATAATATTGAGCCAAATAATAGAATCTAAAAACCAAATCAAAATTCTAATCTTTAAAACAAACAACGCTCCATTCTATCCATTGCCACCACCAATTCTTCTTTGGTATGACATGGATATACTAATCTAAACATCCCTCTTTTACTATGCCCAAAACCATTACCTGGAGTCAGCAGGACACCCGATTCTCGATATAGTTTTTCCCAAAAATTAGTCTCTGCTTCTTGTGTCTGTGATAGCAGAAATCGCGATAAATCCAACCAAACAAAAAGGCTACCACGGGAAGGAGCATAAGGAATGTTGAGTTTCTTCAATTTATTTATTACCACTATATATGATTCGGTAAGATGCTCCTGATTTTTCTTAATATAGCATTCCATGAAAGCATGGTCACTTAATACCACCTCAAAAACCCACTGTGTAAAATTAGAAACCAGATGAGGGACATTAAAATTATCATATGCCTGGAGCAGATCCTCGTTGTGAGTATATAGCAACCCTACTCTGAATCCAGATGTACCCAGATCTTTTGAAAGAGCATACCACATATGGAGATAGTCACTTTTCTTTTGCTCCATAACAAGAGCAAATGATTCAAAATCCTGATGGTGGCTATAATCAGTGGCTATATCAGGATGTTTGGTATTAATTAAAGAAAGTGCATATATCTCGTTGACTATGAGGTGAATGTGATGATCAATGCACCAGTCTGCCACATTTGTTAAGGTATCCATATCATACATCCCTCCTGTAGGGTTATCGGGCGTGGTAAGCACCAACATTCTAAATCTCTTGCCCTGAGATGTTATATCAGAAAGTGCATTTTCGAGAAGTGGAATATTCATTATAGGCTTCTCCGCAATTTCACTCAGTTCAGAATGGGTGATAAGATCATATCTCTCCAGCCCTGATTTGTTATTAATGTCTTGCTTGTATACGGAATATGAGGGTGCAGGAAAAACCGCTACATCTCCTTTTTCAGTTACCAGCCAAGACGTTAATTCTATTACAGAAGAAGCACCAGCCGAAACAGCGATATGATCAGGAGATATATCACACTTGGTAACAAATTTGGCAAGAAAACCAGCCAGCACTTTTCTGAAAGAAGGAGCACCCAAACATGAAGTGTATAATGGAACCCAGCTAGGAATAGAGTGTTGTGAAACAACCTCTTCTATTTTTTCTTTTAGCAAATACCAGGAAAGACGATTTTCAGCTACGTTCAAGGTAAATGCCCCATCAGGATTATCTTTTTTGTCATATATATTTTGGCTTGCTTCACTGAATATTTCCCAATCTACGCGCAGCTGTGTCTTGGCAGCAATGATGCCTCTAGTGGAAAGAGAATGAGAAGATAAAGAATGAGAAGATGGAATTGCACTAGGGTGTTCTGATGTTTTGATGCCAAAAATTTGTTTGAAAATATGGAGCATTTATAGTTAGTTTTTGTAGTGCCAAAATAAACTTCAAAATAGAAAAAACATGATTAAAGGAGCCATCGGTGCGGTATTTAAAATATTAAAGGAGAAAGCCAAAACAGACCCAATCATCCAGAAATGAAAAAATCTGGTTGAATTTAAGTTGTTAACTTTTAGCGGTTAATGTGTATGGAGTTCTACTTCTAGACAAGATGTGAAAGAAATATTAAACCTATTGCGAAGCTAACTATCCAATCTGTATCAATTTAAGATAAAAAAGACAGAACAGGCTGAATTGCTACTTTCGAATGAATTTTCTTGATGATTCAAAAAAATCTCTACCAACTGTTCTTCTAGTCAAATACTTTTAATAAAATTTGATATCTGAGATAGACATTGAGGCTCAAATAATAGTATAAGTTTATGTGTTAATTGTACTTTAGTTTTTTATCAAAAATAGACAATCATGATAAAGTAGGCCGTAAAACAAGTCAAAATACACCGCATCAGCATTGAGCGGTATCAATATTAAAAAAAAAATAAAAGAAGAGAAAAAGATAAAATAATACCTAATTATTGTTGTAATATAGTGTCTATTATACTACCCCTCTAGTTATATCTATTTTTAAACAAACCCAATATGTCAAATCACCAACTCTCCAAATATTCCGCAAAAATAAAAGACGTATACATTGAATTAAAAGACTATCAGTTTTTCCATAGCCCCTATGATAAAAAAGGTCATAAACGATTCATAGGTAGAAATAAAGCTAAAAAAAGAATACAATCTATACTGAAAAATGCAAAAACGAAGTCAGGCTCGTATTTGATAACTGGATTTCGAGGCATGGGAAAAACGAGTATTATTCGGGAGGCTATATCTTCGTATAATCTAAAACTTAAAGATGAAAATAATAAATGGTGGGAAAACCCTTTGGTACATAAACCCAATCTTCGTTTTATAAAGAGGTTTTTAGGATATACTTTTGGCCTAATTCTAATTGATCTTTTTTCTAAAAATTATTGTAATTGCCCTTTTAAGCCTTACAGCATTGTTTTGGTCTTTGCTTTGCTTCATGCGGCATTTGTGTTTTTGGATTATTCTAAGAATGAGGAAGGCGATAATAAATGTCCTGAGCATCAAATATGGGTAAAAATTATTTTAACTATAATTTTATTTGGATTTGTTTCAAATCCAACAATTCAATCAACATGGTTTTTTGGGATTTATTCCTGTTTCTTGATTTTTAATTGTACAGCGTTATATATCTCTGAAAAGATTTCAACTGCAGCCTGAAATTTCTATAAACTCGTTTTCATAAGTTGCATATTTTTAGGCTTTGCTATTTTTTTTTATGATAGTAGTGCGTTTTGCGAAAACTTCAATTGTTTTCAATCTAATAATAATATTTTGGAGATCTTATTATCCAATAATACACAATACACTGAAATTGAGAAGATTTCAAATATTACGCAAAGTTCGGACATAAATTTAAATCTTAACAATTCAGGCAGTAATATTTCATCCTATTTTAGGGTTATTTTCAGTCTTTTCATCTCCTATATTGTTCTTACTTCCCTTCTTTTTCTCTTAGATATTTTCACTCAAGGTTGTACTTTATCTATTGCTCATCTTCAAAAAAATAAAAGACAGAAGCAATCAGAACAATATGAGAAATTTGAAATTAACCTTTCTCTTGAGAGCCTTAATGAAATGGACGTCCTACGTAGAATGACCATTGCTCTTGAGAAGTATTGGAAAGACAATAAACTCAATTTTAGTAGACCACCTTTTGATAGAAATATCTACTTTATTTGGACTTTCATTTTATCAAAAATAAATGTCCTAAGTAAAGATCCCTCAGAACCAACTTACGAAAATATACTTTTTAAGCTTTCCAACTTAAGAAACAGAATGAGTGGTGAAGTTACTTCTAAAAAAGAGGTAAAAATAAACCCCAATATAACGACTGGCATCACCAAAGGGCTTACCAGAATAGCTATGCCCTTAGGGTCATTTTCGAATAAAGACCAAATAGTTTATCCCATAGCAAATTCTAAGGAGGCCGAAGATCAATTGGCTAGGATACTATACGACATCAATACCTTAAGAGATGAAGGCAAATGGGGTATAAAACAATTTGCATTTGTGATTGACGAATTGGATAAAATAGAACCTCATGGCAATGCTAATATAGAAGAACGAGAATATACTAATCCTTACTTAGATATTGATATAAAGACAAGAGATACCAGCCAATACAGAAGAAGACAAGAGGTTTAGCCAAACTGTTGGCCAATTTAAAAGGATTTTTGAATGTAGTCAGAGCAAAATTCTTTTTCATCGGTGGACGTGAAATGTATGATGCTGCTCTTGCTGACATTTCTGATCGAGATTCTTTTTACAGTAGCATTTTCAATGATGTGATTTATGTAGAAAGTTTTTTTAAAGATTCTACTAATACAGAAGGTCAAGGCAAGGGTGGCGTTACGCAAATGACAGAGGCTTACTTGTGTAACATTATTATGCATGGAATAAATAGTACAAATAAGGAAAACAAAGATAAGAAGAACGATCCTGAAAATTTGAAAAGTCTTTTTGCAAAATTGAATTTTAATGCATATGAGAATAAAATTAAACAGACAACTGAGCATTCACTTTTATTTGGTCATAAAAGGAGTAAAGGTTGTATTCAAAAAGTAGAACTACTAAAAAATGAAATTGCTAAAGCTGAAGCTGATAAAAAGGAATCACTACAAATAAAAATTGACATTGACCAGTTTCTTATTCTTGAGGAAAAATATAAAAAATTATTAAATAATCAAACTTTGAAATCAACTACAATTAATGAGGAAGCGATAAAGATTAATTGTGAAATAGATTCTACAAGAAAAAAATTGTTATCACACAAATATTTTAAAACTCTTAATAAGCGGGATTTAGACAGAGTAAACCTGAAGAAACACTCAAATTATTCTACAAACCGTGAAAAAAGATTAACAATATCAATAGAGCAAAGTAAAAAGAAGATAGGCGAATACCAAAATGATAAATTATCCTATGACGAATTAAAAAAACAAGCTTACAAAGTTATATTTACCCTTCAGAACTACATTGTATATCTCACATATAGAAGCAATGGGACTCCTAAAAAACTCACCGCTCTGACCGAAAAATTAATGGTTACAGGCCCATCATTGAAAAAGGAAAATGAGCATGGGGATGAAACGAATAAAGAATTCTTTAGGGACAATGTAGTTGTACTTCATGATAAGTATAATGAAAAGGGTGAATTAATTAATCCTATCACTGCTGATTTATCAAAAAAGGTATTTCTAAAGTTTGGATACAA
>JAZGFD010000079.1:0-5966 GCA_036479115.1 Saprospiraceae bacterium
GCTTACTTACGTGATCGAAAATATTCAGGATACTAAAATGTCTGAGCTGGATAAGCTGCTGCCCCAAAATTTTGGTGGGGTGTAGTGCGCCGCACGGATACCTTCTATAGATGTACAAGTGATAGAACGAAGAGCGAGGATTTGATTCAGAATACCTTCATACGGGTCATTAATTATAAAGATAAATTTAAAGGTGAAGGGGAGTTTTCATATTGGCTTTACTTTATTGCTAGAAATACTTGGATAGATGATTATCGTAAAAGTGATCCGATGAATAGTATCTCAGGTCTAGAAAGTGAAGACATCAATTCTAAAATTGAAGAATCTAATGAAGAAGAGAACCAAGAAATGGACTACAAAAAACAATTGGAAGAAGCATTGCAAAAAATATCATTTGAAAAGAGAGATGCTATTGTCTTGAGTAGATATCATGGTTTGACTTACAAAATCATAGCTGAAATGTCAGACTGTAGCGAGAATACGGTTAAATCAAGAGTAAAAAGGGGGATAGTTGAAATCAAGAATTTATTACAAAAAACAAATTAATTATGGGGCAATATCATGAAAATATAAACTCTGTTGAAGAAGCAATTGAGGCCCTATTTAATGCTTTAGAGAGTGATAATAGTGCAGAAAATATGCAAAGAGTAATTGCTTCATTCCCAGAGTATGCTTCAAAGTTGAAAGGCTTATATGCTACTTGGATCAGTATGGGTGCTATAAACGTGCCCGATATCAGGCCTGAGGTTGATGCTAAATTCTATAAGATGTTGACCGAAAAAAGCATTTTTGAAGAGAATGGTAAATCAACTTCTAAGTTGGGTTTGATTATTATTTCTTGGTTTCAAAATCCGCGTTTATGGAGCTTATTAGGAGCCATCGTTATCGGAATAATAATAGGAATGATTGCTAAAAATGAGAAGAGCGTTAATGAAAATATTCAACCTCAAGTGGGGAAAATATCTATGTTCTTTGCTAATAATAATGTAGAAATGACTCCTTTTGAAAGGATGGATAAAATTCAACAGACTAGAGATATCAGCGAACCTAATCCAAAGATATTAGAAGCTCTGAACAGAACACTCCTTCATGATGAAAATGTAAATGTGAGACTGAGTGCATTGGAAACATTGATTGTATTCTCAGAATACCCTATAGTAAGAGAGTATTTGATTAAATCTATACCCTATCAGGAATCTTCTATAGTGCTCATGGAATTAGCAGAATTGATGATACAACTACAAGAAAAAGACTCTTCGGATGCGTGGAAAAAACTACTAGACTCTGAGCATATGGAAAAAGATGTAAAAACACAATTAGAGCAAAAACTGGCTTTAATTTTATAATAAATATTTCTTCAAACTGGCTTGCAATACAGTGAAAGAACAGTGTCGGCCGCACTTTCTAAAATTGTAATTCTTCTTAATTTTTTAAAAATGAAATCATGAAATTAACATATTATATACCGCTTATACTTATCGCTTTGATTACCTCCACAGGCTTATGCTCTACAAAATACAGCGACATAAAAAAACTGGAAATGGAAGTAGGTGATTACGCACAAGTACTTCTCTTTAATAAATATGGAGAGGTAAATGTGACAGGTATTTCGGGTACAAAGGCTTACCTGAAAGTAACACGAACATTAGAAGCCAAATCAAAAGAAGCATTAGAAAAAGTAAAAGATGAGGTATATCTGGATACAATGGTGCTAGAAGATCACCTGTATTACTTTATTCAGAACCCTTATTCTATTTTAGAAATAGAAGAAATAGGAGGTATAGCTCATTATAACTCTAGAGATTCTGGAAAATGGCGATGGTCTAATAATGGAGAAAGGGATGTGAAATACATATTTAGTTTTGAGGTGCAGATGCCAATGAATATTGATTTTAGAGTTTCTACTCACAAGGAAGACCTGAGGGTAAATAACATGAGGGGAAGGCTGAATGCGAGTGCTCATTTTGGGGATATATATTTAAAAGGCGTAAAAAACCTAGAATCGGTATCGGGTCACCACGGAAAAATTTCTGTACAATTTGCTGCTAATCCATCTATAGACGGAAAATATCGTACCCATCATGGCTCTATCGAATTAGAATTTCCTTCTACTCCATCTGCAGATGTGAGCATGTCAAGTTATCACGGAAAGTTTTTTACTGATTTTGATTGGAAACCGATTCCCTTTAAAACTACAAAAGAAAATAATAATAGAGGAACTAAATACAAAATTGGATCAAATACAATAGTGAGAATGGGTAATGGGCGTACTAAAATGTCACTCAAAACACATCATGGAGATATGTATATCCGGAAATCTTCCTAACATTATTTTCAACTATAATTAAATCATAGATAGAGTGTTTTTAAATAATAAAAGCACTGGATAATAAATTAAATATCATGCATAATAAAATTACAATATCGTTTTTCATTATTATAGCTTTTGCTATCACATCACTAGCTCAAAGCTCAAAAGAAGAATCTATAACTGTGCCTCTAAGTGATCCTGGAAAATCAGGATTGTTAATAATAAAAAATCACAATGGCAGAGTAAATGTAGAAGGCTATTCAGGCTCTGAAGTACAAGTTATTATCACAAAAAATAGGCACCGTAATGATCATTCTAGTAAGTATGGCTTGAAGAGAATTCCAAATCAGTCATTGGATGTTTCTATTTCAGAAGAGGATAATGTAGTGCGAATATCAGGTCGGCACAATAAGGGGAAAGATTTCTTAATAAAAGTACCTAAAAACTTCTCATTATCCATATCCACTCACCACGATGGAGAGATTACAGTAAGCGATGTAAATGGTGAAATTGAAACCAAGGGACATCATGGAGGTATAACCTTATCAAATGTAGGAGGTTCTGTTGTGGCTGATACGCATCATGGAGCAATAAGGGTTACACTAAATTCAATATCTCATGATATACCTATGGCATTTACAACTTATCATGGTGATGTAGATATCACATTTCCAAGTACTCTTAATGCAAAGGTGAAAATGAAAAGCTCAAAAGGTGATATCTATACAGATTTTGATATGACGATACAAAAGCCACAAATAAAAAAGACAGAAATGAACGGTAAAAATGAAATCAAGCTGAGTGGGTGGACCCATGGCACCATTGGTTCTGGAGGTAAGGAGTTCATGTTTGCAACCTATCATGGAGATATTATTATCAGAAAAGAATAAGAGTTTCTACTCAGGTGGTATCAAATTCGGCGAAAAAAATAGCCGAAATATGGTAAAAAAAGATTTTTTTTGACCTAGATTGGCACCACCTGAGTAGTTCTAAAATAAGATAGGAATAGCTTTTTAGCATTACTATTAAGAGTAAAAAAGATGAGCACTTTATTTTAAAAGCACACCATTTGAGTAGTTGCGAAGTGAGAAAGAGATATACGTGGTTGGGCGAAAACTAGTCAAAATTAGAAATCTTGAGCCCACTTTGGAAACTAACATTTCGCAAAAAAGATTCTGCCGAGATTATCGAAGGAAAATTTTTTAATTTAATAAGTTTCGGAGTGGACTCAATCTTTATCACTTTATATCGTCTTCCTTTTTGTCGCTTTCAATAGCCCCTTTTCTTTTCCAAGGCTCCCAGTTTAAGCCAAGTGTGTGTTTTTGAATCCATGAGATCTCTTCAATATCACGGGTGCGTTGATGTCTAGGTTCTCTAAATCCATGTGGTTCACGTGGAAAGCGAAGATATCTTACCGTCTTTCCCATGTCTTTTAATGCGGCGAAAAACATCATGGATTGCACTTCGGTATCAGTCCTATCATTTGCTCCATGAAATAAGATAAGAGGAGTGGTTACATTTTTGGCATTAGTCAAAGGAGACATTGATCTGAAAGCCTTTGGGTTATTCCATGGAGTTCCTCCAATGTACCACAGTTTTACATCAAAATTGAACCCAATCCCAAACTCTGAAGTCCAGTCTGACACCATAGCTCCGAGAGAAGCAGCTTTAAATCTGTTGGTCTTTGTAATTGTCATGCCCCCTAGGATCCCACCATAACTCCATCCTCTTACTGCCATTTTTGATTTATCTATGTAATTCTCCTTGATTAAAAAATCAACTCCAGACATTAGATCTTCAAAATCCTGGCCTCCTATATCTTTCATATTACCTCTTAACAATTTGTCCGAATAACCCGTACTTCCTCTTATATTAGGGCAAAGCTGCACATATCCTAATCCAGCCCACACATGATATCTAGAACTGTAGCTATCAGTAAAAACACCTGCTGGGCCTCCATGTATGTGAAGGAGAAATGGGTACTTCTTATTTTTGTCATAATCAATTGGCAGATAGAGTAGCCCTTCTATTTCCAAACCATCTTTACTTGTCCATTGGATGGGTTGAGAAGATGTTAATTTGAGTTTTGAATGAAGGTCAGGATTTAAATTGGTTAATTTTTTTGGATTAAACTTAACAGTACTACTTACATAAAGATCAGCTGTAGTATGGGAATCATCGTACGATAAAAGGGCGGATTTTCTATCACGACTCATATCTCGAAGTCTGTAACTGCCACTTTTGTTTTTCGAGAGATTTGTAAGTTTACCTGAAACCACATTAAGGCTATATAAGTTAGTTACAGTCTTTAATAATCCGGAAAAGTAGATATTTTTACTATTTGTACTCCAGAAAACTGAAGACCTTATGTTCCCACCAAAAGCGCCAGATACCAATTTTGAAGTTTTCGTTGTAATATCCATCATCCATAGTTTTGCCTGTCGCAATTCCCATTCTTTGTCGTCATTTGCTCTATAGATAAATTCTCTACTGTTAGGAGCCCATGTAATATTACCTTCAGGAGCATTATTATTAGTAAGGCGTATGGTTGATTTGTCAGCTATGTTTAAAAGAAATATTTCTGACAGATTACCTTGATTTCTACGATTTCCTTTTCTTGATGTAAATGCAATTTTGGTTCCATCGGGAGAAATGTCCCAAGACCCTATTCTTTGATCTTCAGAAGTGACCTGTATGATGGTATCACTATCCAGATTAAAGCGATAAATATAATTCCAAGAGGATTCCTGCTGCCCATTAGGGCCTTCATCTATCACAATATGATCATAGCCATCTTTCTTTTCTTTTTTTTCATCCTTTGAAGCTGTTCTTGACGATACAAAATAAATATTTTTACTATCCCTTGACCACTTATACGAACCTATACTATTTGTATGTGAAGTAATTTTAACCGCTTCTCCTCCTCCTGTATGAACAAGATAAATTTGCTGAAATTTATCAGACTTTCTTTTTAGCGAGACATATTTTCCGTTTGGAGAATATTGCAAGCTACTTGCTTGTGATTCTCCTATATACTGGTAATCATTTTCCCCATTTGTGTCTATAATGTGATATTTTGTATTTCGTTTGTTTTTTGCCCAATCCAATTCAGATTTACCATAAATGACTTTGCCCCCATTGGGTGACATTAATGCTGAATTTAGGTTGACGATATCAAGTCCATCGTCTGTTGTCATAACACGTTGTTGTGCTGATACAAAGTGAACAAGAAAAAATAAGGGAAAGAAATAAATATACTTCTGCATGACGATCTCAATTTTGTGGAGGATGTAAGATATACCTATCACACATGAATTATCGAATTTTTTCTTGTTTCTTTTTCCTCCCATCTGTGAAAAAGTATAGAATATTACTGTTTAGGACCTGTCAATTCACTCTTGACTGTTGTGGAGGTTCTCTTGATATAAAGTCATTTTAAATCACTTTAATCCGATTTCATCCAACCCAACAAGCTCATACACAAATCCTGTAGGGATTTAATATTTATAGGTTAAAGATGAGCCCACTCCGGAAAAACACAAAAATCAAAAAAGTTTCTTTTGGCGATCTTTATATTTTTTTCAATTAGCTGATACTCAGGCACCACCGAATCTCAATAAATGTAAATCTCATCCAAAACAACTTATTTTGTGAA
>JAZGFD010000080.1:0-17704 GCA_036479115.1 Saprospiraceae bacterium
AGCCTTTAATAGAGGAATCAATCAGATGAAAATAAACAAAAACGAATTGAAGAGTACAGGAGTATTGTACTACACTATAAAGACAAGTTCCGATGTAAAGGGACGAAGAATGATCTTATTACAGTAATGTAATTGGTTCTTGATTTTTGGTTTAGCCGAATACTTTTGCGAGTATTCGGCTTTTTATTTTTGGTAGTAAGGTGGAAGGGAGTCAAGAAGGAAGGAAGTCAAGAAGTCAGATAGTCAAATAGGTAGTCAAGAAGTATGTACTCAATACCGTAATTTTCATAGAAAGGCTAAAGGCCTTTCAGGTAAAGAGCCAAGGGCAACGTCCTTGGTAGAGTAACGAATGTTGTGATTTGGCGGTATTTTTGACCAAAAATGATGACAAATCTTGAGTCCACTCCGTAAACAGAAGATTTTTATAAAAAGAGTTGTTTTGGATGAAATTTGCATTTTTGGAGATTCGGTGATCCCTGAGCATCAGCTAATTGAGAAAAATGTAAAGTTCGCTAAAAGAAACTTTTTTGATTTTTTGTGTTTCCGGAGTGGACTCAATCTTTCTGGTTACGCGAGATATTGGGTAGTTTCTCGATTTGCTCAAGTTGGCTTAACTTTTACTAATCACTCACTGATACACAAGCATTACGGATTCTCGAAAAATGAAAATCTTATAAAACAACTTTTATTACAGAAATTGTCAGCCCTCGAAATAGACTCATTATTTCGATTAGATGACCACCTTAAAACACGAGTTCACAACCATAACCATCGCATTTTACCTCCTCGAAAGTGCCTTCAACCTGTCTGGTTAATAGTTTTATTAACTGGATACCGAACCCATCATTGATCTCTTCATTTTTTCCTATTCCATTGTCCGATAGATTGATCACTATTTTACCATTTTTCTTCCTTAACATTGAAATGGTAATAGTTCCAATCTTTTTATTTATGAAAGCATATTTTAAAGAATTGGTTATTAATTCGTTGATAATTAAGCCAATAGGTATGGCCATTTCTACATTTAGCTCTAATTTTTTCATGTTTATTGTTACTTTGATATCTTGGTTATCCTGTTGGTATGCATCTATAAGAGAGTGGGATAGTTGGGTGATATAAGATTTCATTTCTAGGTCAGCAAGATTTTCTCTTTGATACAGATTTTTATGTATGAGTGCAATTGATTCTACTCTCTGTTGGCTGGAAAGTATTGCTTTTTTTGCATCTAGGTCAGTGATACTTTTTGATTGTAAGAAGAGAAGGCTTGATACTGTTTGTAAGTTGTTTTTAACTCTGTGGTGTATCTCTTTTAGAAGGGCTTCATAATGTTGACTTTGAGCTGTAACCGATTCTACTCTGGTTTGTTCACTTATTTTTTTATTTACCTCCGATACTGTGAGGTCGTTCATCAGTCGCAGTTGATTTTGTTGTTTTGTGAGTTGATTGGTAAGTATTTTTTGATAGAGGCCTCTATTTTCTGGATTTTTTATTGAATTATAAGGTATTACTGATAGGGTAGTGTTGCCTTGAGCTATGGCATCTGCCGATCTTGAATTGCCATCAAAAAGAGCCATAAGCCCAAAATGCATGCCAGCCTCTAAAGTGGCCAGAGAAATATCATTTTTTGAAATAATGACTTGGCCTTTTTTAACAATATAAAAACAATCAGCTGACGAGCTTTCCTTAAGAATGACTTCTCCATCCTCATAGACTTTAATCGCAGTAAGCTCATTCAATTTATGTATTTCTGTGGTTGTCATCCCATTTTCTATGGAGTTTTGCGACTTCAATAGTTACTTTTTTTTACGTGATATAATTTATCGGTATGGATGTTCAATTTTTTTTTCGAATGATAGTGACTTTTGAGTTTACTATTATATTCTCAGATAGATCATGACTTTTGAGTCTATAGTATTTTGATTTTTGTTCGTAATAAATTTTTATAAGATTTGCCAATAGGAATAGACTTTTGTCCAATAAAAACATAATGTTCATCTAAACTATCTACAGCGGTGAGATTTACAAGATAAGATCGATGGACTCTTATTAAAGTGTCCAGATGTACTTTTTTTTCAAATACCCCCAAACTCATAGAGAGTACATATTCTTTTGAATTGGTAACCACGGTGCAGTAGTTCCTATCCGCTAAAATATATAAGATTTTATCAGTATCAATTTTGACCTTTTTATTTCTACTTGTTACAAATATGCTCTTTTCGTTTCTTGATGGTTTAGCGGATAGATCTTGAGGGGGAAATTGTGCAATTGGGAGGTTGATAATAACTTCTACAGTTCTTAGCAGTTCTTCTGCTTTGAATGGTTTACTTATGAATGCATATGGGAGTGCAGATTTTGATTTTTCAAATGTCGCATCGTCAGCATTTGCGGTAAGAAAAATGATAGGAGTATTAGAGGTGCTGGTTATTATTTTGGCCGTTTCGATGCCATTCAGTTTGCCTGCTAAATTTATATCCATTATAATGACATTTGGCTTTTCTATAGCTGCTATAGCTGGCACATCTTCTCCTTTAACTATTGGAGGCGGTACATCATATCCTTTTTCTTTTAAAACAGTTGCAATGTGTGTAGCAGTGATTAGTTCATCTTCTACTACTAATATTTTTATTTTATTCATTTATTCTGACGGTATTTTTTCGGTACAAAATAGGATAATTCTTTCACGTTTGTTATAGAAGAAACACAAGAGGCCATATTTTGTACAACACTTATGTACATTCATACATCCAAAATGCCTATTTGGACAATATAGCTTTTAGCACAGAGTACATCTGCCTATTTTAGATTTATCAATTCGATATGTAAGCGCCCCTTAATATTCGAATTAATCAAAAAATCAATTGAATAGAGATCTCACTTGTAAATATAATTGAACTAGTGAGTTCTCTTTTTTTCATTTGATGAGAGTTTTAAAATCAGTCTTATTTGCACGTAAGCGTGTAAAGTTTTGTTCATACGATACTCTTGATCAGCCAAAATTGGCCAATGTGAGGAATGACTTTCAAAGAGGTTTAACATTTTCCTCGCTACCTTTGCGGGAAATAAGGGTGAATATTTGAGCCCACTCCGGAAACACACAAAATAAAAAAATTTCTTTTGGCGATCTTCATATTTTTTTTTAACTCGCTGATACTCAGGCATCACCGAATCTCAATAAATGTAAATCTCATCCAAAACAACTCATTTTGTGAAAAATGCCTGTTTCCGGAGTGGACTCATATTTGATCAGTGCAGATGAATATTCACCCTTTTCCTATTCCTACTTCTGTGGGAATGAAGTTTAGCACTCCTCAGAAGCAATTATTTTTATCTGATTTAGGCTAAAAATTCGAAATTGTACGGTTGTAGAATAAGTACTCAATATTGTTATTATCATAGAAAGACTGTACCTTTTTAAGCTGAAAAATCAAGGACAAAGGCCCTTAGTGGAGTAGAGATTGTTGTGAATTGGTGGCATTTTATGCCCAGAAATTATAGCAAACCTTTCTGATTACATAAGATGATTGAGTAGTTACCTAGTGCTGTGTCAAGTGGCATATGCGAGGTGATTTGGAATCTTTTAATCCTGTCCTGCTCTGAAAAATTACTCCCATCGGCTGGGCTCTGGCCAAGCATTTAGCTCGCTAAAATCGTAGCCGCCCATCCGCTTTCGCAGTCCATTCATTTTAAGATTACACCTTTTCCCGTCAGGATGGCTCCTTTATGTATTTCAAAATTCCATGAGAGGTCAAAAGACTTTATTTCATGTTTGTCAAGTTTGAAAATATTATATATTTTTTTTATAATAATCATGGGGACTATTCATTCAAAACGTTTTTTTTAATCAAATTTGATACCGATTGAATAGTCGCAAATCGAGAGCATACGAAGAATAATTATCGAAAATCAATACCTGTTCGATATAGAATTTTCGTGAAACGTTTAACTTCCTTCTAAATTCAAGTATTTTCCTTATTAAATCATATATTTGCATGCTGTTATAACAACTTATACTACCATGCTGAAAAAGAGAATGAAGGCATATGATGTGCCGCAAAGAGTCGAAAAACTTGGCCTTTACCCCTACTTTCGTATTATAGAATCAGAACAAGATACTGTAGTAAAAATAGACGGAAAAGACGTCTTGATGTTTGGCTCTAATAGTTATTTGGGTCTTACTACCCACCCTAAGCTCAAGGAAGCATCTAAAAAAGCCATTGATAAATATGGTTCTGGTACAGCAGGTTCCAGATTCCTTAATGGTACACTTGACCTCCATATAGAACTTGAAGAAAGGCTTGCAGAATTTGTAGGCAAAGAAGGAGCCCTTGTATTTAGTACTGGTTTTCAGGTTAATCTCGGTGTCCTTTCTTCAGTAACAGGAAGGCATGACTATATTATTCTTGATGAATTAGATCATGCATGTATCTTGGACGGATCAAGACTTTCATTTTCCAAAGTGCTGAAATACAAGCACAATGACATGGAATCACTAGAGAAGATATTGAAAAAATGTGATCCTGACAAAGTAAAATTGATTGCTGTTGACGGAGTATTTAGCATGGAAGGTGATATTTGTAAACTTCCTGAAATAGTAAAATTAGCTAAAAAATATAAAGCAAATATCTTTGTGGATGATGCACATTCACTAGGTGTATTAGGAAAAAATGGGAGAGGTACTGCTGATCATTTTGGATTGACCGATGATGTGGATTTGATCATGGGCACTTTTAGTAAGTCATTGGCAAGTATAGGAGGTTTTGTGGCTGGTAGTAATGATGCCATGAATTTTTTAAAGCACAATGCAAGATCACTTATTTTTAGTGCCAGTATAGCTCCAGCAAATGCTGCAAGTGTTATTGCAGCACTGGATCTTATTCAGAATGAACCTGAAAGAGTCCAGCAAGTATGGGACAATACTAATTATGCTTTACAACTGTTAAAAGATGCAGGATTTGATACGGGCAATACTGAGACACCAATCATTCCTATTTTTATTAGAGACGACTTTAAGACATTTCAGATCACTAAGATGCTATTAGAAGAAGGTGTATTTGTAAACCCTGTTGTGTCTCCTGCAGTAGCAAGTACAGAATCGCTACTTAGATTTTCACTTATGTCTACTCATACCAAAAGCCAGATAGAGCAAGGAATTGAAAAAATAACATTGGCTGCTAAGAAACTTGGAGTTTTAGACGGCCAAGAAAAGAAGGTACATGCCAATTGAGTTAGTACGCGCTGAAGGTAAGTTGATCAAAAAATATATTGATTTTCCTCATGATCTATATGTTGATGACCCTATGTACGTGCCTGAGTTATTTATGGCTCAGAAAGACCTCTTTAATAGAAAAAAGAACCCTTTTTACAAAAATGCAGAAGTAGAGCACTTTCTAGCCTATCGAGATGGAAATATTGTAGGCCGTATAACAGCATTTGATAACAAAAGGTATAATAAGATTCATAATAGCAATGTAGGTTTCTTTGGTTTTTTTGATGTAATCAATGATGCCGAAGTTTGTCAAGCCCTAATGGATAAAGCCACTTCTTGGTGTAAAGAGAGAAAGTTTGATTCTATAATGGGCCCATTTAATTACTCATTAAATGATACAGCAGGCCTGCTTATAGATGGTTTTCAAGAGCCCCCTAAGATCATGATGACTTATAATAAACCTTACTACAAAGACCTTATAGAAGACTATGGTTTTGAGAAGGACATGGATCTTTTTGCCTATATACTCTATACCGAAAAAGCTTCCGAGAAATCTATAAGATTGGCTCAAGCATTAGAGAAAAGACTTAAGACTCAAGGTATTACCATTCGCAATATCAATATGAAAAATTTTGATAAGGAAGTGGCAGGCCTTATGGATGCTTATAATTCAGCATGGAAAGACAATTGGGGAGCAATACCCATGACTAAAGAAGAAATTCTTCTATTGGGAAGTGAATTAAAAATGATAGCAAATAAAAAATGGATATATATTGCTGAAGACAAAGGCAAGGTAGTGGGATTTGGGATTACACTCAATAATATTAATGAAATCACTATAAACTTTAAAAGGGGAAGACTTTTTCCTTTCAATATATTTAAACTTCTAAGAGGCCGACATAAGACCAAGTATGTTAGGATAATGGCACTCGGAGTTTTAGACGAGTATCGTAAAAAAGGGATTGAAGCCATCTTATTTTCAAAAAATATCCTACAGGCAAAGGCTGACAATGTAATCGCAGGAGAGGTTTCTTGGGTTTTGGAGAATAACGTCGAAATGGTAAGGTCAGCGGAAAAACTCAATTCTGAATTGTATAAAACGTACAGAATATATCGACGGGATATATAACGATATAACGAAAACTTATAATGCTGTGTCTACTCTCAAAACTCACAAAATTAATAATTTTCTTTTCGCAATATTCCCATCTTTACCAACAAAGTTGATTCGTATGTATCAATGACTTTGATAAAAATTTAAAATGCCATAAGAAATATTTTTTTGTAATAAATGATAGCACTCACTCAATCATTTTTTAAAATTTGCAGTTTGATTTTTTCGTGTCAAACCTGATAATCATGCGCTAAATATGTCAAAAATATTAATAACTGGAGCTTCTGGATTTGTAGGAAGTTTTCTCATAGAAGAAGCGCTTAATGAAGGATTAGAAACTTATGCAGGTATCAGAGCTACAAGTAATAAAAAGTGGCTTCAAGATGATAGAATCCATTTTTTAGAATTAGATCTTACAACTACAAATCACCTCAAAGAAGTGATAGAATACCACCAGTTTGACTACATCATTCATAATGCTGGTGTAACAAAATCAAATAAAAAGAGTGAATATTTTACTGTTAATGTAGATTATTCTAAAAATTTGGCAGAGGCCAGTCTCGTTTCTAGAAAGTTGAAAAAATTTTCATTTATAAGCAGTTTGGCGGCATTTGGCCCTGCTGATTACCAAAAAGAAAAAGTGCTATCAAATCACTCCATTCCTCACCCAGTTACTACTTATGGGCACAGTAAGCTCAAGGCCGAAAGAGTATTAAAAGAACTGAAAAGTCTGCCTCTTATTATCTTCAGGCCTACAGGCATCTTTGGGCCTAGAGAATCTGACTTTCTCAATGTATTTGAAACAATAAATCGTGGTTTTGCCCCGTCTGTAGGTTTTGAAGAGCAATGGATATCATTAATATATGTCAAAGATCTCGTTAATATAATTTTAAAAGCAACTATCTCAGATATCAAAAACAAAGCATATTTTGTAACAGATGGGAACCTCTATCCTAGTGCAAAGTTTAATAGAGCTATTGCTGAAAGTTTGGGTAAAAACCCCTTTCACTTTAAAGTGCCTCTGCCTTTGGTGTACGTAATAGCAGGAATTAGCGAAGGTCTATCACGTATTTCTGGTAATGCCAGTATATTAAATATGGATAAATTTCAAGAGATTAAAGCTCGAAACCTAGACTGTGATATTTCAAATCTTGTACAAGACTTTGATTTTAAACCAAAATATGACTTGCAGGCCGCAATAAATGAAACTACGGAGTGGTATAAGGAAAATAAGTGGTTGTAATTTATATTTCTAGTGTTCACATGGGAAAAACTTTACTTCTTAGGATTGTACCTACCAAGAATAAATCAATGCTTTGTGACTGCTCAGGTACTTAGTGAAAAAGCTATGTCTGCTTTATCACCACTTATATATTTAAAAAATAAATGTATAAATCACTATTTTTATCTTTATTGAGAATCAATGGTTTACATATATGCATTATCAAATGTTTTTTTTGTGTAATGAATGCAAAAAGTTGACTATCAGTTACTTAACCCTAGCGGAGATAAGTACTCAATATTGTGGCCATCATAGAGAGGTTGAAGGCCTTTAAGCTGAACAGCCAAGGGCAACGCCCTTAGTAGAGTTGGGAATGTTGTGATTTGGCGACATTCTGACTAAAAATGATAACAAATCTTTCTGACTTCACAATATATTGAGTCTTAACCACCTGAGTAGTAACAATATTTTTAATTAGAAATTAACTTTTATTTCGATTTTTATCTCGTTTATCTACATGGATACAACCATATTTACAAAAAAATAGTACATTTTTTTACTCAAAAGCGCACCAACTGAGTAGTCACGTAAAATTTAACTTTTATCATTTTTAATAAAGAGTTATCTTTTACCTTTAATATTAAAAAACCTTTAGAACTATGAAAAAAGCCAACATTATTTTCTCGTCGATTTTCATCTTATTTTATTCTATTTCTTTTTCACAAGATGTAACTAAAACTGACCCTAACCCCACACTTTTTCAGCATTTATTTGAGCAGAAGGATGACGTGCCTACTATGATCCTACACACTAAAGTAAAGGAACTTTTTAAAAATAAAAGCATTTCTGAAGAGTACTATATTCCAGGCACAATGACAATTTCTCAACCCGATGGAAGTGAATTGTCATTTACAATGGAAGCTAAAATAAGAGGCAATACTAGAAAAAAAGTATGTAATAATGCGCCTATCAAATTAGACTTGAAAAAAAAGGAACTGACTGCCTTAAACCTAAATAAGGAAGTCGATAAAATAAAGTTAGTACTACAATGTGAAAATCATCCGAGAAATTTCCAACAGCTTTTAAAAGAAAAACTCATTTATGATTTATATGAAGCTATTGATTCTAATAGCATGCAGATCAAATTGATCAAATTACAAATGTTTGAAGATGGGAAGATGAAGGAAAAATTAAATGCATTCATTGTAGAAGATGAGGAAACTTATGCCAATAGAAAAAATGCAAGAATCATTGAAACTGGTAAAATCAATTATGCGGCTCTTCCGAGATATGAATATTTCAGATTGTGTTTTTTTCAATATATGATAGCGAATTGTGACTGGTCGATAGCCAATAAGCACAATATAGAGTTGGTCAAGTTGCCAGATGCAAAACAATTAGTTTCAGTGCCATATGATTTTGATTATGCAGGCTTAGTAAATAATAGTTATGCTGTACCTCCTGAGCATTTTAGTATCACGAGTGTCACTGAGCGTTATTTTATGATCAGAACCCAGATGACCAAAGAGGAAGTAGATACTGTAATAGATTATTATGAGGGCATGAAAGATACATTTCTGGGTATAGTAGCATCACAAGAGTTTATGGATGATAAGACAAAGAAAAATGTGACTTCATTTTTAGAAGGCTTTTATAAATCTATAAAGAAAAGGAATAGGGTGCTAAAAGCAGTAAAGCCTAGAACCAAATAGGGTAGCACTATAGAGAAGTGCGATGGGAAGTATCATTGTGAGTGAGTATATCGAATGATGTTCCTTTTTGCACTACTTTATACATGCCTACATTACTGATTTCGTAGGACTCCATGTCACAGATGTGTTCATTTGTTAATATGCTCAGCAGGCCCCTCATGGTTCGTCCATGTGTGCAAATGAGTATATTTTTTTCTATTCTTGCTTTTAATTCAGTTACAAATGACTGGATTCTGGCCTGTAGTTGTGTAGCTGTTTCACCATTTTTGAATCCTATATCAAGGTTGCCTTGAGACCATTGAGCTACAATATTTTTGTATAACAACACTGATTTATCAGTGCCTTCTTGTCCCTCCGAATCTCCCCAAGAGATTTCATTAATACGAGAATCTCTGACAGAAGGAATGTTCATAGCCAACCAAGGAAATACTGTTTGTTTGGTACGTTTGAGAGCAGAATATATGATGAGATCAAATTTGATTCTTTTTTTATAGTAATCATAAAATTGTTGAGCTTGTAATCGTCCCATTTCATTCAAATCTGAATCTATACCGCTTCCTTGTACTATACCATTTTTGTTATAATCCGTTTGTCCATGCCTGAGGCAGAAGATAATTTTATCCATTAAAAAGTATGATTAGCTTTGTGCAAAGTTATTCATATTTATGCTCTCAATACTGATACCTATTTATGAAGTAAAGGTGGTAAAACTGGTAAATAAACTGGTGAAACAGTGTCACGTTGCCAAAATTGAGTTTGAGATCATATGTTTTGATGATGGATCATCTGAAAAAGTGAAAACTGCGAATAAAGCTATTGATCTTGTAATGGGTGTAAATTATGTAGAACTGTCAGAAAACAAAGGCAGAGCCAAGGTGAGAAACATGCTTGCTAAAATGGCGCGATATGAATATTTGCTTTACTTGGATTGTGACAGCAAGCTACAAGGTAAGAAGCTCATTAAAAATTATCTCTCACAGCTCGCAGAAAGAAAAGTGATTTGTGGTGGGAGAGTTTATGAAAAATCCCCTCCAAAAGACATTCAAAAAATGCTTCACTGGAAATATGGAAGTAGAAGAGAATCAAGATCAGTATCTTATAGAAATCGAAAGAAAGTATCTTTTTTCCATTCAAATAATTTCGTTATTGATAGACATACTATGTTTGAAAACCCATTTGATGAAACAATAATTGGATATGGTTATGAAGATTTGGCTCTTGCTTATCAATTGAATCAAAGGGGCGTGGAGATCATACACATTGATAATCCCACGGTTCATGATGGATTAGAAAAAGCTGATATTTTCATAGATAAAAGCATACAAGCAGCAACTAACCTTTGGTCTTTGTATAAGCAGGGTAGGGTGCCTCATACTCGCCTTATTAAGGCCTTTAAATTTTTAGATACTTATTATTTGAAAACGAGGTATTTACTTTATTTTAATGAAAGGAAGAATAAAATCACGGGTAATCTCCAAGGTAATGACCCTAAACTTTATAATCTGGATATGATGAAACTCGCACATTATTGTGACTTATCTATCGAGTGGCAAAGGGATAAAGAGTTTACTAAGGTGCCCAATTCTTAACATTTAAATAAGGCTATAAAAAGTACCTTTTTATCTTTATTTCGTCTTATAGATATATTGAAGATTTAAAAAGTCTCAATAGTTGGTACGGTTTTCTCAATAGAGAATATATAAAATCGAAAAAAATAAAAGAGAGCTTTCAAGATATTTGACAAATTAACCAAAGATATGCTGATGAGGCATTTATTATTGAAATGATGCCAAACAATTTGTATCAAACTGAAATATCATAAACAATATTTTATTGGAAATGCAATAAAGTTTGGGTATTTATTGTGATATATGCTAGGTTATGTTAAATTTGTCTTAAGGATATTTTTTTTAAAAGTATACCTTTTTCATGATGACGTTTTTGCCTGATCTGTTGTGAGATCAGGCTTTTTTTTTTACCCCACACTGTTATTCCCATTCTAAAAGTAACAATAGAAGTGTCCAAATCAACAATGAATGTAACTTATCAGGTGTTGTAACACCACGTGAATTGTCACAGAAATAGTTCTTTTGGCGATATTTTAATTTTTTCAACTCGCTGATACTCCGACATCACCGAATATCAAAAATCTAAATTCTCTTTCAAAATATTCTCTTTCAAAATATTCTATTTCATAAAATTCTGCGGCTTCCTTTCGGACACTATTTACTTTTTTTAGTTAAAATTGATGTCACCTGAATGATCAGAGAATCAAACTAATTTCGAAGGATATTAATAAGAGTTATAGCGCCTTTTCTCAGCCCTTTGTTCACTATATAGCTCATGACCCAAAGAATAAGACTAAAGCCAAGAGGTAATACTCCACCGAAAGTGAATGTCATTCCTAAAAGAAAACCCAGCACATTTTCTGGACGATGTATAGTGATAAAAAGCGATAAAACGACAGGCAATAATATGAGATACTGAAGAATATGTTCATATCCAAATTCCCAAAATAAAGAATTAATCAACCCAAAAATAAAAGAACCGATAAACCCTTTCAATACTTCAGACTCCTTTAGCCTCGAATTTGGGAGCGCAGTAGAATTTTTGGGTGATTTCTTTTGTGCTAGAGTGATTAAGCCCCATGTCATTACCGGAATAGCGAGAAGGCCCCACCAATTTGAAAAGCCAGGAAGGCTCTTGTCATGTAAGATGTAATGCGTTGGTACTCCTCCATGATAATAATTCCATATGAGATGAATACTTATTAGTATCAAAACAGTTAAAGCAATAGATCGCTTATTCTTTAATAATATATCATCGTTCATTTGGTGATTTCATTGATTATAAGTGAAGGTCACTATTTATAAAAATGTAACAAACATATTTAGATAAAGTATAAGAAAAATCAGAGTAACTACACAGCACTAGTGCTTATTGAATAAAAATGAATTGACTTTTTGCTAATCAAGACTGATTTGAGTCGTAATGGCAGTGTTATTCTTCCTCAAATAGTCGCGGAGTAGAGTATCGAAAAAAGAATGGTTTTAATAAAATTTGACTGTGGCTGTGTAGTTCCCAATCAGACCAGCAAGAATTCGTTTAATCAAAATTCCTGTATTACTTCCGCAATTTTACCAGTTTTAATGAGTTCATCTAACTCGTCGGCCATGACTTGTCCTTGCTCTGATATTTCTGTCCAATATTTGGCTCTGCCACCTTGGTCATTTCCATATTCTAAAAAGTCATCCCGTGTGCTAATTTTTCCCTTAGGAAGTGATTTGACATATTTTTCGCTTGGATGCATGAAAATGACATTTTCCAACTGTTTTCCTCTTCCTCTTCTACTTTTCAGAGATTTGTCCATCCACCCAGGAGCAAGATCAGGCAGGAAATGTGGAATCAACACTATCCCATCACTTTTATATGGAAGCACCATATGATAATCAGTAAGTCCTCCATCCCAAAAAGTTTTTTGTTCGTAACCTTTGATGTTTTGCACTCCATTCATCACCAGTGGTATTGATGCTGTGGCCATCAGAGTATCTCTAAATTTATCAGCATCTAGTTTCACGAGGGTTGTGGACAATTTTGATTTTAATTGCTCTATGGGCATTTCCATTTGAGTAGAAAAGATGTGACGTTCAAATAAAAGACCTACCATTTTACGGTTAATAGCATTTGTGATAAAGTTCAAACCCAAGCCGATATAAACGCGGTATTTGTAATTTGTATTGAGTATACCCCTACCTCTAGCGACGAATATGTTAAGATTCACTTTCTTATTATTAATAATATAAGACACGTCATCTTCAGAAAAAGTCTTTTCTAATGTTGATCTACATCCCCGGCTGATTTCATCAGTAGAAATAGGAAGGTAATAGATTTCATCAGCATAGCGATCTCTTAACCTTTCAAGGGCGGCACTGGGATCAGAGGTAGAAAGACAAGCCATCTGCCATGCTCCTACCGAAGAACCCAATAAATTTACTCTCCCTTTTACATGAGGTAAAATATGAGTGGCGATATAGCGAGTAAGATGATAAATCACAAACCATTTAGGGCCTCCAGCAGCAGCGGAAATAGCTTTAACGTCCTTTGGCCGAAAGCCATATTGTTCAATATGTGCTTTTGCTTTTGGCCCCGCTTTGATTATGAGATTTGGTGTTTTAGTCATAAAATAAACCCTATAAATATTTGTATTAATGCAATATAAAGATGATTAATCTTTTGGAAATTGTTAAAAACATATTGTTAATTTATTTGCAAGTCAGTGCAAGTCAGTGCAAGTCAGTGCAAGTCAGTGCAAGTCAGTGCAAGTCAGTGCAAGTCAGTGCAAGTCATGCATAAAATCATTCCTTGACGAATCTACATTGTGTTGCCACATTACGATTTGAATCCTCAACGCTTCATTTGTTTAATCGATCCATAGCTAATGGCTATAAATATCCAAAAGAGATTCGTCTTGATTATCAAGCACTTGACAGAGCATCAATAAGTTACTAAAAATGAGAACATGCCCGAAAGTACACCACTTGAGTAGTTCCAAAAGGAACATTTTTGTATTGATAAATTTTTAGGCACTATTTACAAAAAACAATATTTATCAACTTGTGATCGATAAGATTTCTTATTTTGCTTACCTGATGCATGAAGTCGATCAACTTGTAGTTAATTTTAGCAGTGATACAGCTTTAATCCTCAATGTTAGCCTAGGAATAATAATGTTCAGTGTAGCTTTAGGCTTAACTATTGATGATTTTATACGGGTGCTCAGCAGCCCCAAACCTATATTATTAGGGCTCTTCTCACAGTTTTTTCTACTTCCTTTATTGACATACTTTATAGTGGTGGCGATAAACCCTATTCCTAGCTTAGCTCTTGGAATGTTTATGATAGCAGCATGCCCAGGAGGGAATGTTTCTAACTTTATGTCATCTATAGCAAATGCAAATGTAGCCTTGTCAGTCAGCCTTTCAGCCGTTGCAACGGCATTGGCAATTTTTATAACGCCTATAAATTTTGCATTTTGGTCAGGACTCTATGCACCTACTTCCGGACTAATGGAAGAGATAAATGTATCCTTAGTACAGATGATTCGCACTGTATTTATAATTATGGGTATTCCTCTCATTCTCGGAATGTGGTTTCGTAAGCGATATTACAAGTTAACACTTCGCATAGAACGACCAATTCGTATCATTTCTCTATTAATTTTTGGAATCATTGTAGTCAGTGCAATTTATATGAACTTTGATGCCTTTTGGACGAATCTATATTATGTATTGTTTTTAGTGTTGGGACATAATTTTTTGGCACTGCTTACAGGCTACACAGTAGGTAAGGGGTTTCAGTTGCCTTGGAAAGATATAAAATCGCTGTCTATTGAAACGGGCATTCAAAATTCAGGGTTAGGTTTACTGCTGATATTTACCTTTTTTAATGGATTGGGAGGGATGGCTCTTGTGGCCGCTTGGTGGGGTATATGGCATATAATTTCTGGCCTCAGCCTTTCATATTATTGGAAATTTCGAGTGTAACTATATGGGGAAGTTAGTTTATTGGACATTGAGAAGCATGTGCAGTGTGGCTGCTTTATTTTATTTTCGAAGTATCGAAATCAACGGAAAAGGTGATGTTCCTGTGGATGGTCTTATTATCTTTGCTCCAAATCATCAGAATGCTTTTCTCGATGGCATTCTCATAGGCATCTTTTCTCACCTACGAGTTTCTTTCTTTACAAGAGGTGATATTTTTGTAAAACCCTATTTATGGTTATTAAAAGCTCTAAGTTTATTGCCTGTTTTTAGAGCGAAGGATGGCTTTTCTATGTCAGCTCAGAATGGTGATACCTTTGATATAGCTGTAAAAACATTGTTAAGTCAAAAGCCTCTTATGATTTTCCCAGAAGCCAATCATGACTACCCGTATATATTGCGAACATTATCAAAAGGAACGGCAAGAATAGGTTTTTTAGCTCAAAAAGCAACTGATAAAAATGTATACATCGTACCTGTAGGATTGAATTATTTCAGAAGACATTCTCCACGATTCAAATTGATAATAAATTATGGGAAGCCTATATGTATCAAGGATTATATGAAGCAGTATGCAGATCATAAGGGAAAAGCGTTATCCGCTGTGAAAAAAGAGATGACCACAAGATTAAAAAAGGAAATGCTTGTTCCGGATCGAGACGAAAAATATGAGGAGCAAATAATAAAAGTCTTTAACAGGAAAAATGAATCCCTTACTTTTATTGAGTTGTGCAATACGAAGTTTGAGGCACTTGCTGCTACTACATTCAAGTGGTTGAAGCCTCTGGTCTTCTTATTGAGTATTCCAAATATTATTCCTTTTCTATTTTCTAAATATTTGATTTCTCTTTTCAAAGACCCTGTTTTTCAAGGTTCTATTAAATTTGGAGTCGCAGCTTTGTTCTGTCCTTTGTGGTATACCTTTCTTTTCATTATCATTGGCTTTGGATGGAATTTTAATATCTCCACAATAATAATAGCTGTATCTATTGCTCTTCTTTTTGCCAGACAAGAATTAAAAAGGCTTTATACCGATACAGAATATAAATTTATAACCAAGTGGTAACCAGCTTATTATGAAGATATTACTCTATGCTCCTGAGTACCGGCCTAACCTTTCTAATATGATTCGTACGGCTGAATTTTATGGGTTCAAAAAAATCTACATCTACGATAAAAATGGCTTAATGAACCCTCCTTCTAATAAAGTAACTAGGGCAGAAATGAACCATATGGCCCGTGTATGGACAGCCGGTGCGATAGAGCATATTGATATAGTAGTCGTGTCAGACCCACTCAAATTTATAAGAGAACACAAAGGAAAAACTATCGCAACAGTGGTAACTAAAAAAGCAGAAAGCATTCATGATTTTAGTTTTGAGAGTGAGGATATCCTGATTATGGGGCCAGAAAAAGAAGGTTTACCAGAAGACATCATTCAAATATCAAGCAATAAACTTATCATTCCTCACATAGGTATCACGGATTGCCTGAATGTATCAGTGACTTTAGGAGTAGTGATAAATGAAGCGATGAGACAACTCGGTTTTAGGCTTAATCAAGCAGAAGAATGACTACAATAATGTTGTCTAAGCTTCATCCTTGGAGCACTATTGGTGTGTCAAGTATCATCTTAAAATCCAAAGTAAAAAACGCACTAGTAAGAGCATACTGCTTTATCTGTTCTTTTTTGTAACTACAGGTAGTATCAATTTCGGCTCAAAAACAAACCACCTGAGTAGCTTCATTTTATCATATGATCAACATGCTGTTAAACTCCATTTTCATAGTGCAATAAGGACATTAGCCGATTGGCATTTTAGAATTAATTGTAGCCATTACCCCTAGAAATTTGGCATTTTTCTATAGGAAAAAGGGTTAAGAGTTTTAATATCCAGCAGCATTTTTTTCTTCCTTTACTAAATTTTTCCATATTGGCTTCATATCCATTTTAGGTTGAGTTTTTAAATATATATACCCAGGATCTCTTGCTAGAGGATGTTCTATACTATCCATCAATATAGTGTTTTCCCAATAAGGAGATGGCCCTAAATAATAATCTTCCACTTGTATCTGTATTCTAATATCCATTTCTTCGGGCACCCAGGCTACAAAACTGGCATTATAACTATAACACACAGGAAGCTTGTATTTCTTTCGATAAAAATTGAGCGCTCCTGCATGTCCATAATGCCCTCCCCAAATGACACAATGTTTCTTTTCTTCATCAGAGAGTGAATGATAAAGCCGAGCCACTTTTTAGGTATCTCTTCCCATCCCAACATATCTGTATAGTCTTGTCTCATAGGTCATATCTCTCCATCCTCCCATCTGAATGGGCCAGTAAAATTAAGTTTAGTTTGCCTGAATTTGGAATATTCTTTCATCGACTTCACAGGAAGAATAGGAAGTGCAATCGGCATTACCATAGTGTTAATAACAATAAGAAATGGCAAGATATACCTAGATTTTGACCCTATCCACCTTTCAAAAGCCAATCCTCCTAAACCAAACATCATGCTAAATGCTCCTAAAGTGTAGTATCCCTTTCCACTCAACCCAAATACCAATAGGATGACTATTAAAAAAAGTAAAACTGAAGAATCTATACCGTAAATCTTTAATATGCATCAAGCCAAAGATCATCCCTGCTATCCAAATCAGTGATGACAATAGATGAAATGACAATTGCGATGAAAAAAAATCTATCCAAGGGACATTTATCAACTGTGTAGCCCTGAGATCAGACATATGCCGTGCTATAGGGAAGTCGTGACTGATCTGCCATCATAAGTTAGGAGCAGCTAACATTAGAGCTATTCCACCTGCTATGTATGGGTATTTTGTTACAAATATTTTTCGATATGGTGTTAAAATAAAAGCTCCAATGATACCAATGAAAAAAAATAC
>JAZGFD010000081.1:0-61613 GCA_036479115.1 Saprospiraceae bacterium
TTCTATAGTTCTTGCGGTTAGTGTTTTTTTAATATGCTGGCACAAGGGGACTTCTGGAGCATTATTAGCATTATTTCTATTCTTATTTTGTTTGCTTTTATACAAATACAAGACTGCTTTTATAAAAGCGAGATTCGGCATAGCTTCTGCTCTTGTTATTCTGGCACTAGTACAACAGCGAGGTATATTAATAAGCATACAGTCTATTTCTGAATTAATTTCTGCTAAGTTTAGCGACGGTAGATTTTTTAGTATAATGACATCGTGGTGGGTGTTTTTAGAGAATCCCTTGTTAGGAGTAGGGTTCAATAATTGGTTTATCGAAAACTACAAATATGATCTAAGTTATGTAAACCCATTGAATCTCCCGCATACTTTTTTTAGATTTAGTAGCCATAATTATTATATGGACATACTGGTAGAATTGGGTATTGTGGGATTGATAAGTCTTCTTGTTCCTATATGCTATATATTATATAACTATATAACAAATAGATCTAAATATAACGCTCTTGGCAAATCATTCTTTGCATCAATATGTCTTTTTTTACTACTAATTAATTACTATTCTATTATCCTTAACAATGATTATCATTTTAGTGCGATACAACTACTGTGGCTACTGGGTTTGGCATATATTTCTAACAATCGCAATGGTACACGTTACACAATGTCATTTTTAAAAAAAATACTTTTAGGTTTATCTATGTTGTCATTTTTGTGGTACGTGTACAGCGGATATACAGACTACAAGTATGCCCAGTATAAGGATGAATGGCTGAAATATCTCAATATGGACAGCGACAAGGCTATGCGTATACTGGATGAAATATACCATCCAGTTTTTCATAGCCATCACCGTTATGACGGGCCTATATTAGCCAAAAAGGCAGACCTTTATTTTCAAAAAGGTGAATACGAAACTTCATTAAAATTGTATGAAGAATATATAGCAATTAACCCTTATGACGGTAGTAGCCTCTTACGACTTGCAATCATCTACAAAGACTACAAAGAAGACCTAACTAAAGCCAAATACTATGCCCTCAAGATATATGAAATTCAAAATACAAATTGTAGACTCAATATGTTACTAATGGACATTGCTATTGATGAAAAAAATAAAGCAGTAGCGGAAAGGCATTTAGATAGTTTTATACATGGAACACAGATGCCTTATGGCAAATCATATAGGTACTACATTGACACTTATAAAGAAAAAATACTACTATTGAACTAAACGGAGGAAACAACTCACTATATCACTTATCTAAAACCGAAAACTTAGAGTTGTTACTGATGTACTCTGGTATAATTGCTTTCATCAAAGTGACAAGATGCATATCATCCTCTTTATTAATTGCTTTAATCAATGTAGACACTTGCCTACTGACTGTAGAGAAATCAAATTCTTGGTTTTTAGCTTTTGTTATTTTAGGATGGTGAGTAGGAATAGAATTTTCATTATGAGTTAACAGTTCTTCTATCAATTTTTCTCCAGGCCTTAATCCTGTAATTTTTATCTCTATATCTTCATTGGGTTTATAGCCCGACAATTTCACTATTTTTTCAGCAAGATCATAAATTTTGACTGGTTCACCCATGTCAAAAAGATATATCTCACCACCATTTCCCATAGCTCCTGCCTCAAGTACTAACTGGCTCGCTTCAGGAATAGTCATAAAGTATCTAGTAATATCTTTATGGGTCACCGTTACGGGCCCTCCTTGTTCAATCTGTTTTCTGAATCTAGGCACTACTGATCCATTAGAACCCAACACATTGCCAAACCGAGTAGTAATGTACTGGGTTTTGCTGATCTGATCTAAAGACTGTATATACATCTCTGCAATACGCTTAGAAGCTCCCATTACATTAGTAGGATTGACTGCTTTATCAGTGGAGACCATGATGAATTTGTCAACACTGTATTTATTCGATAAATCGGCTATTTGCTTAGTCCCTTTTACATTTACACTTATAGCTTCCCTAGGTATTTTCTCCATTATGGGCACATGCTTGTACGCAGCTGCATGAAATACTATATGGGGGTGATAAGTGCTAAATATTGCTTCCATCCTTGTCATATCTGAAACATCGGCTATTATTCCCTCTATTTTGTCAAAATTATACTCCTCTTCGATCTCTAAACTCAGGTTCACCAAAGGGCTTTCAGATTGATCTACTATGATAAGTTGCTCAGGAGAATATCCAGAAATCAATCTTACTAGTTCACTGCCTATTGAACCTGCTCCACCAGTAATAAGCACCCTTTTATCATGCAATTCTTTCCTTATAATCTCTTCTCCTAGAGTGATGGAGGGTCTATTTAATAAATCTTCAATTTTGATAGGTTTAATTTGATTCTCGTCAAATCCATGATGATCTATTAACGCTGTGTTTAGTGGTACTTGCATCACCTGAATACCGTTTTCAAGGCAGATATCTACAAATTCGTTTTTTCTTTTTAACGAAATTTTCTGAATAGCAATAATAGCCTTTTCTACATTGTATTTCTTGATGATATTCTTTATAGAAACAGGACTATAGACTGGTATACCATTGAGTGATTTGAGATGTACATCTGGATTGTCGTCAATAATAGCTGCTATATCAAATTTACTATTAGAGTCCTCCTTGATTACTTTACTCATCAAGGCCCCTAACTGACCTGCACCAAATATTAATACATTGGTTCTAACTTTTTTCTCGTAAAACAATAGTCTAAAGAGATAAGGCATCATTATCCTGAATGCAGAGATAAAACAAAGTGCCAAAAAGAAATCTATGATAATTATAGAAAAGGAGAAAATAAATCCATGATATTCCCAAAGCGATGGGAAATTCGCTCTATTGGGTCTAAATATAACTATGAATAATAGAAAGAAAACCGTGCCTGAGAATATGGCATAAAACACTCTTTTAAGATCAGTAGAGCCTGCAAATCGCACTATGACAGCATACGTTTTAAACCATCTAAAGCATATCAACCTAGCTATCAATACTGCCACTAATGATGCAGAAAGAGAGCTGATAGAAGATCTCCATTCAAAATTAAACCTCAAAAATGTTGCTAAAATATATGAGACCGTTGCTAAAAACAGATCAATAAACAATATTAAGAATCGCGTAGCGTAAGCTGGGGTTGTATATTTATTGAATAACATTATTTTCTACTTGACTCTATTATGCAATGATACGGTCAATATTGGCATTTTTTTAAAATTAAATGTTGTATTACGTTTCAGACTAAGCATAACTAAAATAGATATACTTGTCTATGATACACCCCATAGTTTAGTAATATCTTTTATATAGTAGGTTCTAAGTACTATATAAACAGCAATTAAAATAACTACCCAACTGAAAAATCCTATGGTAAAAGCCACATCACCCCAATAATAAAGCAAGTATATCATCGATATATTAATTGCTACCTGTAAGCCGCCGTAGACTAAAGATATTTTGAGGGGATTGTGTCTTTTTTCATTTGTGAGCATCTGATATAAGTGAAGTCGGTGAGCATTAAAAATATTTTGCTTTAGTAACATTCGATATATAATTGTTCCCACAGAATCAACTCCATATACCAATACAAACCCCAAATATCCTAGTTGCCCATGGCTCCATATAAGTCTCAACACCATAAACGAGCATATAATACCTAAAACAATACTTCCAGAATCGCCCAAAAAAGCGACGGCCTTAGTTCTCATATTGAGAGTCATTATTGCCAGTATTACTATAAAAATCGTGGTATAAAACCCTTGTGGTAATAAATCAAGATTAAATAACCGCTCACTTGTCATTACAGATACAGTACATACTAATGTATAAAGCAGTGTCATACCATTAATGCCGTCCATAAAGTTAAAAGCATTGACCACACCAGTGATAAGTAGGAGGAGCACAACGGTTATGCCTAGGTTATAAAAAGCTATTTCTGGAGCAATACCATACATACATAGAGCTATCGCAATAATGTAAAGGACTAATCTATAGGCATTTCTAAGCTGAAATAGGTCGTCAAAAAACCCAGCAATGCCAGCAATTAATAATCCTAGAATAAAAAATTCTGAACAAAAGGGAAATAACAAATTTGTAACTCCGAGCACTATTGGTATAATAATACCTATTCCTCTGTATGTAATATCCTGATGCGAACTTCTTTCATTGGGAAGATCCACAATGTTATACTTTCTAGCTATCCAGAGATATATAATACAAGCCGTAATTGTTATTATAATTACCACGAATATGCTGACTATCTTCATATTACTCAGGATTTACCATTTCTTGGATGCCATATGAAAATGTATAGGGAGGCTCGAAGTCCAGTATTTTATTGGTATGAGTATTGTCAATAACAAAGGAGCCAAATAAACGCTGTATTGCTGAAGGAAAAAATACTCTAACCAAGATAAGAAGAGGTTTAGGGATTTTGAAAAAATAACACTTGCTTAGAGAGTGCTTTTTAATTTCTAAAGCCAACTCAGATGTAGAATGAGTATACTCATCTCCTGCAATAAATATACCACTGGCACTTTTGATTAATATCACCTCTATGAGGGAGATCAAATTACCTAGATACACCATACTCCTACTATTATCTATTGCGGCAAATGGCAAAATGCTACTTCTGCGAATAAGATTTACAAGTTTTTTCAAATTTCCTTTTACATTTTTGCCATATACCAAAGGAGGTCTTACGATTGCCACCTTAAATTTATCATCTTCTATATCTTGCAAGTATTGCTCTGCTTGTAGTTTACTTTTGCCATAATCATCCTTAGGGTGACATTCAGAATGCTCATTTAATATTATTCCTTCTTTGATATTGTCACCATAGACCTTCACACTAGATAAATATATAAATTGTGTAACTCCTGCTTTCTTTGCTTTCTCGGCCAGTGATATTGTCAATCCCCTATTTACTGTATAATATACACTCCCATCAGCCTTTCCCAATTGATGTGCAATACCGGCAAGATGTATAATTGCTTGAATATCCTCGAGATCAATGTTCTCAATCTTGTTGTCCTTCAGTGAAACAGGAAAAAATTGGACATTCTCCATTTGAGTAGAAATCAAAGCTTGACCAATGAATCCAGAACTGCCCGTAACCAATACTTTTTTAGACATCTGCATATATATCAAAAGTTTTTTCTAAAACCATCTGTAGAGAAAACTCTTGTTCTGCTTTCTTTCTACCATTCTTTCCCATTTCGATTCTTAATTCTTTATTTGTAATTAATTTATCCATTGCAGCAGTAAGACTCACGCTATCTTGAGCTTTTACTAGATATCCATTATGGCCGGACTCGACTACTTCTCTACATCCAGGCACATCTGTGGTGATTACTGGCCTTCCTATGGCCATGGCCTCTATCAGAGATTTTGGTAAACCCTCGCGATAAGAAGGAAGTACTGCTATGTGACTGTCAGTGTATAGCTGAGCAACATTGGTTTGAAAGCCTATCCATTCTACTAATCCCTCCTTGTTCCAAGTTACCAATTGTGATTTAGAGATTGCAGACTTGTTCTCTAGATCAATCTTTCCTGCGAGTACAAAGTTGATTTTTTTTCCATATTTTTTCTTAAGTGCTCTTGCCGACTCTACAAGCTCTCCTACTCCTTTGTCCCACAGCATTCTAGAGACCAAGACAATTTGTATAGGTAAGGCATCTATTTCTTCTGAAAATATGTATTTACTCATATCCACTCCTGACCCTTTAATTAGGAAAATATTTGCAGGTTTTATTTTGCTTAATTTCTCAATAATATTACCATCATCTTCATTCTGTACTATTACTACCAAGTTAGGATTGTTAAATGAAAATTTATATAAAAACTTTATTAGCCTATATATAAGAGAAACTTTACTAGGGTTAATAAACATAGACCCCAAACCTGAGATGGCATTGACTACTTTGGGAATTTTCAAATATTTGGCTGCAAGAGAACCATATAATACTGGCTTAATGGCTACATGGTGGATAATATCAGGTTTTTTATTTTTATAAATTTTATAAAGAAATCGAATTAATTTCCATTCATTCCAAATGTTAGTACCGCCCCTGCTCGAAGGTAAAGGGATAAATTTAAGGCCATGATTTCTTATTTCCTCGCCTCTTCCTTCCTCTTCTATTGCTAACACTGTTACGTCATAGCCCCTTTTTAGAGCTTCTAAAGCGATAGGCAATCTATGAGAAAGGAAAAACCAATCCACATTAACTACAATAAACAACTTCTTACCTGACTCCAAATTTTATCCAATTATATAGGTACTGAAAAATAGTAGGATGATACCATAGCTTAGAGGTACTATTCTGTATAGTAATAGATTTTGCTTCATTATTGGCCACAGCTAAGACTATTTTTGGGAGATGTGTTAAAGAAGCTCCCAATTGTAGCATAGGAAAGGTAGAAAAATTATCTCTAGATGACGGAGTACATAAAATCTGCTTCAAAATACCCCCTGTATCAATACCTGCATCGACGATGTGTATGGTTGCCCCAAAATCGCTCCCTTCCTTATTGGCAAGTGCCCAGTATCCGCCGTGTACTCCACGGTAGGAAGGTGTAATGCCTAGATGTGTATTGACAAATTGTGCATCGGTACATTTAAGCAGTTTTTTGGAAATAATACGTGTACCATTTAATAGAACAACATCTGGGCGATGTCTTATAACGAGTTCTACTACCTCTATACTATTTATATTATAGACATTTATAATTTTTTGGCTAGGAATATCTGTACTGTCCATACTATACTCCTGAGCTATTTCCATCCTTCTTTTTATAGACAACCTTTTGAGAATTTTAGGGATGCTTAGCTGAAATATTACTTGTCCTATAGCCGTAATCCAGCCCAGTTTTCTAGCTCTATTTTTAACAAATTTCCATCTATTTGGCCTTTCCTCTTGTATACAAACAATAGAGGGAAATATTTTAATCAGTGAGTTATAGATGACATTTGATGATTCTCCTTTTCCGATTAGAAGCAGCAATTTTATATTTTCATAGGTTTTCACAATCCATCTTTTTTTAATTTACTTACTTCTTGCATATTCAGAGACTGGAAGCCGTATGTACTATTAAGTCTATCGTAATGGTCTAATATACGATTCAGAAAATCTAGGTTCTTTGTAGTATATGCACCAAAATTATGAGGATGCCACCATAAATGGAAGAGTCTGTTATTCTGGGCTGCATATGTCATTTCTTTTTTTATACGATAGAGGCGCAAAGGGTCTAATAATCTAAATGTGGGACTGTAAGGTCTCAGAAATCTACTACTTCGTATGTTTATACATTTTTCTTTAAAGTCTATATTATATGTATTGTCACCTGATATTTTTATGTAGGCATCTATGAGTCTAAAAAGCTTTCTGGTCCAAGTTTCATGTGCTCTACTACGTGGAAGGTAGATCCAGTGACTCTCATTGCCTCTATAAGCAGTAGTTCCTAGTTCTTCTATGACTTCTATATGTTCATCGGCATATTGGTTTCTAGGAAATACAATCGACTTCATATTAATATCCTCCCTTTGGGCTATAGTAAAAGCAGCATTCATATCTTCTCTAAATTGGTCTAATGTTTGGCCAGCTTCCAGAGTATAATAATGAGAAAAAGTATGGGTGCCTATTTCTTGGTGAGGAGTTGCTCTGATCTTAGATATTAACGGAAGAGCGTAGTGATATGGATCATCATCGATGTTGTGACCTATATCATCTACAATGTCATAGTTAGACAACCTTGGATTGGTATAACTCGGAAGGTTATTAGGAAAATTGTTAGTCAACGATTCTTTGTTGTCACAAAACAACATACCTACAGTAGCCCATGTGACGTGAATTTTTCTTTCTAAAAATACTTTCAGGAGCTTATCTACTACCTGTGGGGTATTATCTAGATTCTCTTTGTAACTCTTTACTGTCCTATGGTCGCTTACTCCCCAATGGAGTTCAAAATCTAGAGAGATTGTAAATATGCCGTGATTTACTTTTTGATCCATCTATATACCATTTATTGATTAGAATCTAATCTAAGATGTAACCAGTAGAAATTCATATTGACTCCTTGATTTCATCAAGCATGGTCAAAATAGTCTGTTCAATGTGTTTGCCGAGCTTGCTGATAGTGGGCATGTCAAAAATACAACTCACAGAAAGATCAAGATCAAATGCCGTATTAATCCGGGTGATAAGGCGAATGGCTGTTAGAGAATTTCCACCTAGTTCCAAAAATTTATTGTTAATTCCGATTGGCTGTATTTGCATAACTTCTTGCCATATTGTGACTAGCATAACTTCAATTTCACTGCCAGGAGGAATATTTGATTCTATTGTGTCAGGCAGGGAGGCATCAGGATTTGGCAAGGCATGGAGATCTAGTTTTCCATGAGTTGATAGTGGCAAACTTAACATATGCACGTATTTAGAAGGTGCCAAATACTCCGGCAATCTGGAAATCATATATTTTCGCAATTTAGATGTTGAAATTTTATTAGGTGCTGTGTAATAAACGACTAGCTGTTTTTCTTCATCGGGCACATTTTTAGGTTCGTGATATCCGATTTCTAACATGATCTTTTTAACATAAGGTTCATCTATTTCTTCATTGATCTCATCAAGAGCGGCTTCTCTTGTCTTATGTCCAAGACGAACATCCCAACTGTAGGGAAAAGTATAATTGCTATAGCCATATTTTTTCTTATGGACATAAATTCCTACTTGATTGATAAGACAATTAGTGGATCGACCTGTATCAGATGGCCTAATCCAAGGTAAATTATTATCTAAATACGCCATAAGATCGCTCAAACTCACATCACAATATCGATAAAAGTCAAGATACCTGACTTGTTCAAACGTTTGATCATCTTCAAACATAGAAACATCCAGATGTTGACAGACAGCATCATCGGTACGATGGTAAGCTTTACGGGCAGATAAAATAGTTTTATTGATGTGATCGATATCCACATTTTCTTTCCAGAACAGTTCTTCCGTGAGGCGTGTTTCAAAAAACTGACCTCGTGAAAGCCCGGTTACGATGTATGGAATATTTTTTTCCAAAGCCAACTTTGTGCTAAGAGTATAGAGCGTTTTGAAACAACCATTGCATACATTGCTATATCGCTGAAGGCTGTCCGTAAAAATAGCATTCATCGCTGGAGTTTGGCCAAAAACATGATCTACTCCTAGGTCTTTTACAACGCGTCTAATATTATCTTTTGCCTGTTTTGAAATGTAGCCATTATCAAGAGTAAAAGCCAAAACTTCTAGATTCATATCGACTAACTTTGCAAGAGCATAAGTACTATCCTTGCCACCACTTAATAACATTATGCAGTCATAAGTGGTTTGAATTTTTGCTTTGTTAGAGCGAAGCACAGCTTGCAGGTCGTCTAATGTCTTGAAGTATTTTTTTGTTTTTTGTCTATAGTTATCAAACGATCGGCACATTTGACATACATCGAATTCGTCCAATTCCGCTTGAGGATAATTAGAAGACAATCCACAACTACTACAATGTTTTGTTTTTTGATTTATTACATTTTTCTTATTCTCACGATATACAACTACACATTCTTTGATATCAGGATGAAGACTTAATGTTGATTCAATTTCTCCCAGTTCGATGCGTATTCCCCCCATTTGCACTTGTCTATCTTTCCTTTCTAAAAACTCAAGATTCCCAGAATGGTTAAATCGAACCAAATCACCGGTTTTGTATGCTTTCCTATCGGGCTCAAAAGGATGAGGTACAAAATTTGAACTGTTGAATTTTGGGTTGTTGATATATCCATCTGCTAATCCTAAACCTGAAACATATAATTCTCCAATTACTCCTTTAGGTACCAGATTTCTATAATCATCCAGTACATAAACCTGCATATTTGGTATGGGTCTGCCTATAGGAACAGATTTTGATGACAACGATTTTGGATTGATTTTATGAACAACACAACCTACGGTAGCTTCTGTTGGACCATATTCATTAAAAATAGTAAGATTGGAGTGAAATATAGACTGAACCTCATTGGCCAATTCTGATTTAAACGCTTCTCCACCAACAATCATCGTCTTTATACGAGAATTCTTAAGACTTTTACCTTTTAGTAAATTTAAATGAGAAGGAGTTAGTTTTATAACGTCCACACTGTTATCCTCTATAACTTTTAATAGAGAGAAATCTGTAGCAGATTTGCTTTCTTTGTAAATCACAAGATGACCTCCTGTAACCAGAGGCACAAAAATAGAAGTAATTGTAAGGTCAAAATCAATCATTGTGAATAACGGGAAAACAGGTTTTTGGAGCGAGACATATTTTTTACTCGCAAAGAGAATATAATTAATCAATGCACGGTGTGATATCATAACACCCTTGGGTAGTCCTGTCGAACCCGAAGTATACATTATATATGCGAGACTCCTTAGGTCAACTGGGTAACTGGGTTCAATTTCTTCCACCTGATTAATCAGTTCCATCTCACTATCTAATCGTAAGACTGGTATCTTAATATCACCAAGAGATGGGTCTGATTCTTTTTTATCAGTTATTAGCAATGAGGCTTTTGAATTTTCAAGTATATAGTTTACACGTTTTACAGGGTTGTTGCGTGATATCAGAATGAATGCAGCTTTTGCTTTCATTATTCCCAATATGCTTATAATACACTCAGGAGATCGTCTGAGATAAACCGCTACACGATGACCTGATAGGACTCCTCTACGTATAAGGAGTTGTGCTAGTTGGTTAGATCGTTTGTTTAGAAGTTGATAACTTATTCTTGTTTCATTATATACCAGTGCAGTATCATCTGGAGATGCTTCTACCCCCAATTCAAATAAATCTAAAATTGACTGTTCTTTCTTTAGTCGAGTTCCATTTTGGTTGATATTTATTGCCAATTGTTGATATTCAAGTTCACTTATTATTGATGGCTTTTTTAGCGGTTGAGTGGCATCACTAATGAACGCATCTATCAGGTTCATAAAATGTATAGGAACCGATTCACATTGAAAATCGCTAAATACATCACAATTCAAATCAAAGGATAATTGAATATTTCCTGAATCGTCAAAATCATGGATTTGCAACCGCAAGTGATGGCGAGGATCACAATGCCCGGGATGTACCCACTCCGACTTTGTTGGAAAATCATCAAATGTTGAAAAAGAAGAATGGATATAATTGAGAACTACATTATAAGAGCGGCTTAATTCAGCGTTACTTGTACCTGGTTGTGCATGTTTTAAAAACTCGTGTATCTCTGACCGAACTCTATTGAACAAAGTTATAAAACTGTCATCTTCCTCAATTTCTATCATCAAAGGAAGTACCTCAATAAATACTCCTGGAGTTTCTTTAAATGCTTTTGTAGCCCGGTTGTGGGAAGGCGTTCCTACAGCTAGCTTTAGTTGACCAGATATCCTATAAATATAAGCGAACAGAATCGTTGCAAAAATATTAAATAAAGACATATGAAGTGTCAATGAACGTATGTCTTTATGTTGAGCAAGAGCTCTTAATTTTGTTGAACGATCAATGCCAATATTTAATGAAATTCTTTTAGAATCAGTATTGAAATTGGGACCATTATAGCTATAGAGTCTGGGATTAGTGGGTAGCTTTTTCAGTTTATCTTTCCAATAGGATTTTATTTTATACAGAGTTGTATCCTCTTGGTTATTCTTTTCAAAATCAATATAGTTTTGATATGATGGAAACGTTACTATCTGTAAAGGCTCTCCCGATTTAGTTTTTTTATATAAATCAGACATCGTTTTATAAAGGATGGATACTGCCCAGGCGTCAGTGATCAAATGGTGCTGATTAAAATACCAGATATATCGCTTTTCAGAAAATTTTATCAATACAGAATCAAAAAGGATTTTGGATAATTCCAAATTTTTCTGAATTCTCTTATCCTTCCACTGTTGATATAAAAATATTGTGTCAATTTTTTCTGACCAATCCAATAATTCTAATTCATATATAAGACTGGGAAGTACTTTTTGGATCGGTTGTCCATCGGATTCTATAAAAATAGTTCTCAATGCATCGCATTTATTAATTAAGGACTGAAATGCTGTTTGAAAATGTGGAATATCAATAGGGGAATTCATTTCGAAAGTGAGTATCATATTGTAGAGCGGAGATTCCGGATTAAGCTTTTGACCCATCCATATCAATAATTGAGTTTGTGTCAAATTATTGATTTTTATTGGAGATTCATCAAACTCAAAATCTGGCTTTTCTATCATAACGATTTACGCTTTATAATATACCGCTCTATATGTTTTATTGTCATAAAATTTTCAATGATCATATCTTCTGCCGGGATAACTACATTAAAATTGTTTTCGATGAAAGCGATAAGGTTTATCATTCCCATAGAATCTATAAGCCCGCTTCCCAAAAGATCATCTTCGGGTAAAATCCGAATATCAGAATTTCCACTTAACAATTGTTGCTCTATATAAGAGGTAAGTTTAATATACATTTTTACATTGTTTCACTTGATCTGTTTGTTATAGTTGTTAGAGATCTTTGATTTTGCAATTCTTTATAATCTGTCTTACCTGCTGCCGTACGAGGTATAGATTGCACAAAAAATATTTTATGAGGTATGGCATATCTGGGTAAAAACATGCCAATATGTTTCATCAATATTTCCTCTTTCAGACCAGCCTCTCTTATTGTCTGTACCACAGCTTCAATTAATGTACCATATGTTTCATCATCCACTATATATACTGCAGCATCACTTATTTTTTCATGATTCATGATTACATTTTCTATTTCATCCAATTCTACCCGATACCCCTTTACTTTCACCTGACGGTCTTTGCGGCCTAGAAATATCAAATCACCGTTGGGTTTTAAGGTGACTAAATCACCTGTGCGATAAAAGATCTTTTTAGAGCCGTTTGATAATTTTAATTCATAAAATGCTTGTTTTGTTAGATTTGGTTTGCCCCAGTATCCTTGCATCATAGTTGCTGAACTGATCAGTAATTCTCCAAATTGATTAGTTGGCAAATAGCGATTTTTTTCATCCATTATAATCATTGCAGTTTTGTCCCAGACACGACCTAAAGGAACAGACTCGTTTTCACTTATTACGTCAGACAAATGATAGTATGTACATTGATTTACCTCTGCAGGGCCATATACATTGCTAAAGGTTGCAAAATGCCATAGTTTAATCAATTTGTTTAGATGTTTTACAGGAAAAGGTTCTCCACCAAATAACACCCACCGTAAAGAGCATAAATCTCTTTGTTCTAAAACTCCACTTTGGAGCAGTCTTGTTAGTGCAACTGGTACAGAATACCACACTGTCAGAGCTTCTTTCTCGATAAGTCTTGAAAGGCTTGCAGGCATTTTGGTATGGGCTTCAGGAATAATAATGGTTGTTGCTCCCGCTAAAGGAGCTGAAAAATAGCCAAACGTCGATATATCAAAATGCAGTGCTGAATGATTGCCAACTCTATCATTACTATTCAATCCATAAAGATTTTTTGACAACTTAGCATAGCTGAGCCCACTGTAGTGAGTATGCATTATTCCTTTAGGTGTGCCTGTTGTACCCGATGTGTACATGATATATGCTAAATCATCTTCCAGAATTTTAATATTAGGATCTGTGATATTAACACTCAGAAAAACTTCTTCCCATGAGATGGTTTTGAGAGACCACTCTTTTTTGATGCCTATGATACTTTTTAATTTTGTACCATTTGAGGCTATTTTTTCGAGTGCTGTATTTTGCTCTGGGTTCGAGATCAAATGCCTGATTCCACAATCTTTTATCAAAGAACAAGTGCGTGCCCGAGGTGCAAGTGGGTCAAGAGGCACAAAGACAGCACCTGCATTTAGAATACCATAAACGGCAATTGCTGTTTCCAATGATCGGCCCATATATATGCCTACTCTTTCACCTTTTTGCACTTTTAGATCAAAAAGCACTCTAGAGAGTTGAATCATTTTCTGCTCCAAACAAGCATAGGTTATAGAGCAATCTCCTAACCGAAATACTTCTTGTTTAGGAAATTTTTTTGATGATTGTTTAACGATGTCAGTGAGTAGGTTAATCATAATAGCCATCTACAATAGCAATACTTTGAAAGTATCTTTTCTGAGTAAGTAACATTTAAAAAATAAGTTAGGCAATTTATGCTTCTTCTTTTAAGACCATACTGCGTTAAAAATACTCGCCATAACTGGGCTATGTCTGTGCTTTTTGCCTTGTCTGATCTCAAAATAAGTTCGCCTAAATAACCCACTTATTATTTAATTGTTATTAAATAAAATGATTTATAATCCGACAAGTTTAGCAATAATATTTCGTTGAATATCCGAAGTGCCAGCATATAACAATCCGCCTATAGCATCTCTCAAGTCTCGTTCAACTCCATTGTCCGTCATATATCCACTTCCGCCAAAACAACGTATGGCATCCAAACTGGAAGAGACAAAACTTTCACTCAATTGCAGTTTTAATAAGGCAGCTTCCAGCATAGCAGACTTCCCAGCTTGTTTAAGCCATGCTACCTTATAAAGTAACAATTTGGACGTTTCAAGTCGTAATTTCATATCAGCAATTCTATTTGAAATGGATTGAAATTTGGATATGGATTGCCCAAATTGTTTACGATTTCTAACAAATTTAATTGTATTTTCTAATTGACGTTCCATGGCTCCCAACTGACTAGCCAAAATACAGCATCTTTCATATTCTAAAGAATGGTTAATAAGGCTAAATCCTGCCCCTTCTCCCCCCAAACGATTCTCATCAGGCACAAAACAATTTTCTAAAATTAATTCTCCGATAGGAACGGTTCGCAGTCCCATTTTGTGACGATTGGGGCTGGCCATAAAGCCATCCATGTCACTGTTTACTAAAAAAGCCGTGACTCCCCATTTCCCTAATTTAGGGTTGACATTGGCAAAAACCAAGGCTACATCTGCAATTGGGGCTAAAGAAACAAAACATTTTTCTCCGTTTAGAAGATATCCTCCATTACATTTTTCTGCTTTCATTTCCATATTAAAAACATCGGAACCCGACTTTTTCTCTGTCAGGGCGTGTGCCCCTATCCACTTACCACTCGTTAAATTAGGCAGGTATTTTTGCTTCTGGGATTCTGTACCAAATTGGGTAATTGGCAATTGTACCGTCCACATTTGTGCGTTGAGCCCAAATGCTAACCCATTGTCAAGACAGCCGTATCCGAACCCTTCCATCGCCAAAACAGAAGAGAGGATATCAATGTCTTTCTTTTGCCCACCATATTTCGTAGGTGCTGCCAGGCCTTGAATCCCAAATTCAGCACATTTGTTCCAATGAACTCGTGATAAAACCCCTTTTTGGTCTCTATCTACAATGTCGTCACTCAATTCATCCCTAACAAATTGAATTACTTTGTGTTTGAACGCAACCTGCTCATCTGACCACGAAAAATCCATATGTATATATTATATAGTATTGTTCAAGTGAGGAAATTTATAAGTTCTTTAGTTTTATTCTACAAAAGTAAGGCTCACCAACTCAAAATTAAACTACTTTTGACTATAGTCACTATACGGATGTACATTCTTCACTTCCTTTGTTTTCATTGTCATCATAGAGCCAAAAAATAATACTCATCTGTTATATTTCAGATGTAATTACAAAATATTCTCGTCCCATAAATAAATAGAATGTAAATCATTTAGTTTCATAGGATGTAAGCTTAATTTTACATATATATTATATTGTTTGTCCTTCTTACTTTAATTATGGCAACATTTAAACCTTCTGTACAACTATATTATATTCGATGGATAAACTTATGGTCTGTTGATAGTACAAAAGATGTAAATAATTTCCCGAAGATTGCCTTGCATCTGTCTGTTGGCATAGTACTTTATATGTTTTTATACGGTGTAATGATAAGGATGAGCGTTATGCCTTCTTCCGTATATTATGAACCGATAATTTTTCCTGCCCTTTGCAAGCACTTGTTTTCATCACAATACGCCTTCTTTATTATTGGCCTGCTTTTACTCCTATTGTTCTATCATAATAGAATCAAATGTTCCTGGAATAAATTAGAATGCGGAAAATCTATTAAATTTCTTGTTGTTCTCACAGTTGCAATATTAACCTGGGTTTTTACTACTTATGATTTCAATCTATTTTTCAATCAAGCCCACAGTCTAAATCGTTTCTTATTATTGTTATTTATTCCTTTGGTTTATTGGCGGCCAGTCTTTGTATTTCCATTTATCATTATTCTTCTTTCAGTAATTGGCCAATTTACCATTTTACAGAGTTCGATGTGGACGGTTCTATATCTTCCAATACGGATTCTGATTATGTTCTGTGTTTATTTCATGATTTATGCATTCACTAATTATTTTCGTACTAGGGATTTTATTTTTTTAATAGGATGTCTATTTGCTGCTCATTATTGGGCATCAGGGGCCAGTAAAGTAGATTGGGATTGGATACGTTTTGACCAGATTTACCTATTACTTCCTGCCACATATGCAAATGGCTGGCTGGGATTTTTGGATCAGGATACTATTTCTTCTATCACTGGCAAATTGGCTCTTTTTAATGAGCCCCTAAAAGTCTTAGTCTTGTTTGCTGAATTTGGGTGTGTTTTCTTCTTCTTCAGGCGTAAGCTCACCATTGTCTTTCTCTCTTTATGGATTATCCTACATTTAGGAATATTTGCAGTTTCAGGTATATTTTTTTGGATTTGGGTGATCCTTGATATGGGTTTGCTGATATTGCTATTGCGAGATAAGTTATTTGCAAAACAGAAACTTTATAATTGGAAGCTTTTATTGATATCTATTGTTCTGATAGCAGGTGGTAGATTTTGGTGTCATCCTGTATCTTTATTTTGGTATGATGCTCCATTAAACTATACTTACCATTTTGAAGCGACGGCAGAAAATGGAAAGACATATGATTTGCCTCCTGATTTTTTTGCCCCTTATGACCAACAATTTACAATGTCTATGTTCAACTTTTTAAGCCCTGATCCTTTATTTCCTATTTATTGGGGAGCGACAAGTGACGCAGCACTGCCAAGGTGGCTTCAAAATGCAGATTCAGATGATAAGATTTTTGAAAAAGAAAAATCAGACGGATTAATAGCCTACAATGCAAAAGCTACCGATGATTTGATTGGTTTTGTACAACAATATGTCAGGAATTGGAATGGTAACCTGAAGACAAACCTTCCAGGCACAAAATTACAAGCACCAAGGCAGCTATGGACCTATCCGATTTGGCGTGACCACAATAAAACAAAGCCTATAAAGAGTATCTCCGTGACACGGATTACATCAGTATATAAAAAGGGACAATATTCAATAATAAGAAAAACTTTGGTGCTCGAAATTGATATAACTCAATGAACCATAGTTTTCTTAAAACTTGATTGAATTTTGGTCAAAGATGTATTCAGGAAATGGTAAGGGTTTTTAGCGTCTTCCATCACATTTTCAATCTCGACCTCTTGCCCCAATTCTAACTCAGAGGCATATTCCATGAACAGTTCCATGGCCACCTGATCTTCTAGTGCCCATCCAGTAGAGTCAAAAACACTATGTTGGTTTTTAATATGGGCATATAATTCAGGGTTTTTTAAGACTTTAATTATATCAGGGCCAATTTCTTGTTCCGTAAGTTGTTGGCATTCTCCTTCTATTTTAGCCTGTGCCGTAAAATCTGGACAAACAAAGCTTTTTTGTAAAAGATCGAGGGGGATTTCTATTTTACCCGGAAAATCCGAACCAACTGCATTAATATGAATATGGGGCTGGGCAATCAGATTATTAAACAGGGGACCTTTTCCAACCTCAATTGATGAAGCCGTACATACGATATCTGAAACTTTGATCAAGTCATCAATAGTTGAATGAAAAATATCAACGCCAATATTTAATACAGAACAACGATGCTCAAATGAACGCATAGCTGAATGATCTATATCATATATTAAAACCTGCTTAAGATCAAATATTCGTGAAAGACCATGAAGCTGCGTGACGGCCTGATTGCCACAACCTATTAATCCAAGTACGGCACTTTTAGTATGGGCGAGATACTTACTTGCAATTGCCGAAGCTGCTGCTGTACGTAATGCGGTCAATAAAACCCCGTCCATTAATCCTTGTAAATGACCAGATGACGTGTCGTATAAAGAAACAGTGGACAAAATAGTTGGAAAACCATTAGTATCCGGATTAGAAGGATGATAACCTACCACTTTTATCATTACATGTTCTCGCTCATCGAGCAGAGGCATCCATTCTATCAGGCCAGAAGCGGGAAAATCGTAGTGAAGACCAGACCTTACAGGAACGATAGTTTTGTCAGGATCGAAGTGTTCTATCGCAGATGTCAGTCTAGAAATAAGTGAATCCATTATAAGATCATGACCAAAATGCAATACAATTTGTTGAATATCTTGACCAGATAAAATTAATGTTTTATTATTTCTCTTTTTCAATGTGAAGCTATTGTTTGTTTTGGAGGTTTTAAAAAAGTATTCTATGTAAATAACAAAGATACTATTATTGTCGAATCATATATTTTTTGATCTTCGATGGATGTACTCTAATTGTCGTTTTTTACTTATAAATTTTGTCATTATTTTTGCGTAAAAGGCAAAAATGTCGCCAAAGTAACTGAAATTCAACCAATAACCACGAGCTGTAACCCATGGCTACAAATATTAAACCCCTTTACGGGGCTTCTATCCGACAAATTGAATTGCACCCTCTTCAACTTTTATTAAAAGACTCGATTTTGGATCATTGCCGACATGTGGAAAAAGTCAAACTTTATTATTTATTTTGAATAATTATTCAGGTCTTATTTTATTTTGATAATTTTATTCCTATTTATCTCTACTAAAAATCAATCAGAGGGATGACTTGAACTCTCTTCTTGCCACAAATAAAGCCATATGTATTCTACCTATAAAATTATTTTAATCACCTGTTTGTGCTTCTTTTCTGTCATTGCTCCTTTGTTATTGAATGCCCATGCCCCTGATCAAAGTTATGTTTTCCTCCGTGTCTATGAATCCTCGATTACGGGGCGCATCGAAATTACAACTGATGACCTCAACAAAGCATTGAATTTGAATCTAAAAAGAGGCAAGACAATTGAGGATTTTACTCCATTTATACCGCAGATACAATCATACCTACTGGGTAAAGTTTCTTTTGCCTCAGATACCAGTGACTACACCATGCACTTTACCGAATCCGATATAATGGTACAAGGTGATCTGGGAGATTATTTGTTATTCAATTTTGAGCTGGGCAACCTCAGTCAGGTACCAGATGTCATAAATATCAAATACAACGTTCTTTTTGATAATGACCCTAAACACAACGGATTACTAGTCATAGAGTACAATTGGAAAGCTGGAGTTTTTGACAATGAAGCATTGGTTTCACTCATATTTAACCCCAGTAATGATTCGCAACAACTCAAGCTGACGGAGGGAACCATATTTCAAGGATTTAAAGCCATGATCAAAATGGGCATGCACCATATTTGGATTGGTATCGACCACATTTTATTCTTGCTTGCTCTAGTACTTCCATCTGTCATGCGTCGAGACCCTTCTATAGTTTCAGAACAAAAAGCAAAACCGTATCCATCCTTTTTCCCATTTGCAAAAGCCATGCAACAGTGGCTACCTGTTGGGCCTTTTAGACCTGCCTTTATATATGTTGCTGTGATGGTAACGGGCTTTACCATAGCTCATACGATTACATTAAGTTTAGCAGCACTTGGCTTAGTTAATTTGCCTTCTAGATTGGTGGAATCAGTTATTGCCATATCCATTGCTTTGGCAGCATTTCATAATATACGTCCCCTTGTCAAAAAAGACTGGATCATTGCTTTTGGATTTGGTCTATTTCATGGATTTGGGTTCGCAGGAATACTTCGTGATATTGGCCTAAAGGGAGAGTTTTTGGGATTGTCTTTATTTGGGTTTAATATTGGCGTTGAGATAGGTCAAGTAGCTATTATTTGTTTAATTTTTCCTGTTTTGTATTTGTTACGACGTTTAAAACTCTATCCATTATTTCTTATATATAGCTCTATCCTACTTATTTTGATATCATTGTATTGGTTTACTGAACGCTGTTTTGATATTGACTTACATGGCGGCAAATGGATTATAGATACTTTGAATGCGATAGGGTTATAGGAAAGTGAAAGAAGGATAAAATGACAAAGAACTCTATTCTCGAACGTTGGTTAAATCGCAAAAAGACGACGGATACCAAATTGAATGCTGTGCCAAAGCATATAAAGGATTTGCCGATAGGCGAATCCGCACCACTCTCTTACGGCCAACAGAGGCTTTGGTTTTTACAACAGCTATTTCCTCAAAACCCATTTTATCATTATGTAGATGTATTGCGTTTTAAGGGAATTTTAAATGTGGATGTATTGACACAGAGTTTTCAAAAAATCATTGAACGTCACGATATCCTTCGCACCACATTCCTATTCAAAAATGACCTTGGGGTTCAACATGTCAGTTCACAAATGGAATTGGAGCATTCCTTTTTTGATATATCAGATCAGGCACTAAATTTAAGAGAAAGTATAGCACTAGACTTGGCTTTGGAGATTTCCAGGCAACCGTTTGATTTGAGTAAAGGTCCGCTATTCAGGATAGGTATAATACAGCTCACAGATCGGGAGCATTTTCTTGTGCTTTCTATGCATCATATTATTAGTGATAAATGGTCGATGCGTATTTTGAGAGAAGAACTAGCTTTAATTTATCAAACTTTGAATTCTGGCCTATCACCATCTCTTCCTAAACTGGAAATACAATATGCCGATTATGCTTATTTACAAAGAGCTAAAGAAATTGATTCTATACATTTAGACTATTGGAAATCAAAACTGAACGGAGAACTTTCAATTCTCAATCTACCAACTGATCATCCAAGACCCACACATGCTTCTTACAACGGAAGCCTCATTACAAAAGAACTTTCTACAGAATTGACCAATAAGTTGAGAATTCTAGCTAAAAATTCTAACACTACATTGTTTGTTTTGCTGCTTTCTGCATTCAAAGTAATGTTATACCGTTATACCAATCAGGAGGATATCTTGATAGGGACTCCTTTTGCTAACCGAGATGAGGTAGAGTTAGAAAAACTTGTTGGATTTTTTAATGAGACTTTGGTCTTGCGTTCTGATCTTTCTGGTGACCCCTCTTTTACAAGTTTAGTCCAAAAGGTAAGGCAAACGGTATTGGATGCTTTTTCTCATAAAGACACACCCTTTGAAAATCTGGTCAAACATCTTAAACCTGATAGGTATATCAGTACCAATCCTTTATTCCAAGGGATGTTTCTTTATCACAAAGTTGAACCAACTCCTTCTTTCGGAGATCAGTTAATGTTAGAACACGAGCCTTTTGATTTTGGTGTTTCTAAATTTGATCTCACCTTATATATATCAGAAGAAGAGGATACTATTAAGACAATTTTTGAGTATTCTACTGATTTGTTTGAACCTGAAACAATTGAGCGGATGCAGGCACATTTTAAGACCATGCTCGAAGGAATTATTAATGACCCAGATCAAAGGATTTCACGACTTCCTATTCTTTCTAAAAATGAATTGAAGCAACAAATAGTAGACTGGAACGATACTGAAGTTACTTTTCCAAAAATAGAGACTATTCATGAGATGATTGAAGGCCATGTCATACGTATTCCTAATGAAACCGCAGTAATAGATAAGGATTCCCAATTAACTTATACGGAGTTGGACCAAAAGGCCAACAGGATTGCACAACACTTGCAAACATTGCATGTAACACCAAACACACCCATTGGCCTTTGTTGTCAAAGATCTATAGAAATGGTTATAGGAATATTTGGTATTCTTAAAGCTGGATGTGCATATGTACCATTAGACCCAGATTATCCTATTGATAGACTCCAATGGATGTTAGATGATTCAAAAGCACCTATAGTGTTGACGCAATCCCAAACAGCCGATATTTTTACAAATATAAATAGCACAATATTCTCAATTGACAATATTCTCGAAACCCAACCATCAGATACTACAATACTCACAGAGAATATAGGTTCTGACAATCTTGCATATATTATTTACACTTCTGGCAGCACAGGAAGACCCAAAGGAGTGCCAGTAACACATTCCAATCTTATTCACTCTATAAATGCACGATTTGATTATTATCCAGATTCACCAGAAAACTTTTTATTGTTGTCTTCACTTTCTTTTGACAGTTCCATTGTAGGGATTTTTTGGACACTGAGTACTGGTGGATGTCTTGTTTTGCCAGAGTTTCGTATTGAGCAAGATATGGAATGCCTATCTACTCTTATTTCAAAATACGGAATAACTCATACCCTGCTGCTCCCATCATTGTATTCATTATTACTTCAACATGGCGATGCAGAGAGAATGACATCTCTCAAAACTATCATCGTTGCAGGTGAATCATGTACATCAACATTGTGTAAACTTCATTTCGGCATTCTTCCCAATGTAAACCTGTACAATGAATATGGGCCAACAGAAGCTACGGTGTGGTGTACAGTACATCATTTAAGCAAGGAAGACGCAAAAAGAACTATTCCTATAGGCAAGCCTATTGCGAATACACAAATTTATGTTCTAGATCAAAATCATCAACTTGTCCCTCAGGGGGCTACGGGAGAGATATTCATTGGAGGTGCTGGAGTTGTAAAAGAATATTTTAATCTGCAAAGCCTCTCCACCAATCGATTCGTACAAAATGTTTTTAGTACAGATGTGAGATCAAAATTGTATCGGACGGGTGATTTGGGCCGGTATCGTGTAGATGGCCTTATTGAGTTTCTTGGCCGAGCTGACAGGCAGGTCAAAATTCGAGGTTATCGTATAGAATTGGATGAAATTACTGAAGTTCTATCACAACATCCAGAAATTGATGAAGCCGTCGTTTTTGTTCATGCTGATGATGAAAAAACGAGTGAAGATAGCTGGTCAAAGACTATTATTGAAGATAAACAAACGCAACAAATTATCCAACTACTACAACTATTGGAACCTGATCAGGCAGAACAATTAATAGAATCTGTCGAAACAATATCTGAAAATCAGTTAGAATATCTATTTAAAGATTAACAAGTTAGTATTACACTTTGACTATGACAAGGAGATATAGGAAATCTGAAGAACTAGAAATAAGCTTGCTCATCAAAGATGAAAAGTTTATCAGACCTCCTCAGGATTCTCAACGCAATGCTCTGATTAACAAGGCCCTCAATGAGTTTATAGAAAACTTAAAAGCCTTGGATTTTCAATCACAGTATTTTGTATCAGAAAATGTTTTTAAAGCCGACAGAAATTACCACCTTCAAAGCTTATCAGGTGAGGAGTTAATGGAGGATTGGCAAATACCTTTGATGCATAAAATGGTGGAACAAATAAGTGGAGGGCATGGCGATATTTTAGAAATTGGTTTTGGTAGAGGCATAGCCTCTGAAATGATCCAGAATCAAAAAGTTAAATCCCATACCATTATTGAGTGTAACGATACTGTGGTCGATCATTTTCACAAATGGCGGGCAACACATTCGGATCAGGACATCCGATTGGTTCACGGATTGTGGCAGGATACAATAGATGGATTAGACTTATTTGATGGTATATTTTTTCATACTTACCCTCTAAATTTAAAGGAATACATTGAATACGTTGATAAAAGTGCAACTTTTGCTGAGCATTTTTTCTCTTATGCCGCCGCACATTTAAAAAAAAATGGAGTATTTACTTACTTGTCTAATGAGATCGACTCTTTGAGTAGAGCCCACCAACGGTCAATATTCAAATATTTCTCTTCTTTCTCTGCTCAGGTTGTAAATTTAGACATGCCAGCTAGAGTAACAGACATGTGGTGGGCCAAATCAATGGTGGTTATAAAAGTTATAAAATGAATAGGGATAGTTTTCATGATCGCATTTTAAGATTGTCTTCTAGGCAGCGAATTCTATTACTTGGTCAACTTCAGGAAAATGCGACCATAAAGAAAAATGGTTTCAAAATAGACGATATGGTCAACCTAGCTGAGGGCAAATCAAAAAATGCGAATAAGCGACTCGTGGGTTTTGTTACAGGAGTAAAGGAAAAAAAATTAGACTCTGATATAAAATCTTTCTTAAAAAATAGATTACCAGATCATATGATACCTGCTGAGATAGTGATGTTAGAAACGTTGCCCAGACTATCTAACGACAAAATAGATTTTGAGTCACTTTCCGTATTATATAAAAAAAGGGGTTCCAAAAAAATAAGTGCTGATGAAGCGACTCCTACACCTATTGAACACCTATTGATTAAAATATGGGAAGAAGTTCTGGATTTTTATCCCGTAGGAATTCATGATAATTTTTTCGAAATTGGTGGGGATTCTATCCTTAGTATTCATATTAACGGGAAAGCTCGAAAAATGGGAATTTTATTAGCCCCAAATCAAATTTTTAAGCATCAGACCATTTCAGAACTAGCCTTATATGCAAAATCGGAAACTATTAAGAGTTCAAATGAAGCTATTGAAAATGGAGATTTGGAAATGCTTCCAATCCAACACTGGTTTTTTGAAGAACATAAAATCGCACCACAGCATTGGAATCAGGCAATCTCATTCGATTTGCCTAATAAACTTAGTGAAGATATAGTACAACAAGCTATTAACCAGATTATCGTCAGACATGATGCTTTAAGGTTGTCTTTTACCTCAATTAAAGGTAAATGGAAGGCGTCCATACTGAAGCCAGAAAAAATAAATTCTTTTCAATATATAGACCTATCTCACTTATCCATAAAAAAACAGAATGTTGAAATCAAAAAATTATCAACATCAATTCATACCACATTTATTCTATCCGAGGGTGGACTTTTTAAATGTTTTTATTTTGGATGTGGAAAAAAACAAGATGATCAGATTCTGATGGTTGCACATCACTTACTTGTTGATAACCTGTCATGGCAAATCATTATTCAGGATATCACAACAATACTGGAACAACTAAAACAAGGAATTAATCCTCTTTTGCTTTCTAAATCAATATCATATAAAAACTGGAGTGAACATTTGATGTTATTAGTAAAGACACAAAAATTCCGAGACGATTTCAAGTTCTGGAAAACACAGGCTAAAGATTTAGAAAAATTTCCTGTAGATTTTGAGTATACCTTGCCTGTTAATGAAGCAAGCATTCAAACCGCTTTTTTTTCTCTCAACGTTGAGAGCACTCAGTTTTTACTTACCGATATACACCCGATCTATCAAACCAATACAAATGAGGTGTTAATTACAGCCTTAATTATGGCAATGAAAACATGGAGAGGAATAACGAGATTATGTCTGGGATTAGAAAGACATGGGCGTGAAACAACTGAGGCAGACATTGATTTTTCTAATTCTGTAGGCTGGTTTACAACCTATTTTCCAGTTGCTTTGGATTTGGGAATGAAAGACGATGTCGGAGAAAAAATTAAATCAATTAAAGAACAATTGCGAAAAATACCCCATGGAGGGATAAGTTATGGCGTGCATCGTTATCTGTATAAAGGTTCGGGGAAACAGAAAAAAATCGACCATCTACCCGCAGTTATTTTTAATTTTCTTGGTGTTCAAAAAAACATATATTCTGAAGTTTTAGGAATAGGTAGAAGCATATATTCAAAGACTAGAGATTCACAAAGTGAACGTCATCACATGCTGGAATTTAATGTTTCAATTGTAGACAAGAGGCTCGAAGTGAAATTGAGTTACAGTAATCAGCTACATAAATTTAGCACAATAAAAGATTTGTTATCAAACTTTGAAAAAACAATATACACTCTGATAGATCATTGTCTTTCTAAAGACAGAAGCGTTCTTAGTCCTTCAGATTTTCCTGATGTTGATATCAATCAGGATGATTTGGATAAACTGCTTGACCAGCTAAACTCTTAGTAAACTCCAGAAGATGAAATCAAAAGTTCTAAACAACAATATCATAATCACTTGTGTAGATAAATGCCTTGGAAGGTACGACTTCTTCGATATCAGAATCATAGGTGTGCAAAGGTTCAGTTCTGTAATAACACTTCTAGGATGAGCAAAGCCAGTGTAGAAACAATATATCCCTTGTCGAATGCTCAAAAAATGTTACTCTTTCACAGCCTCAGGGAAGATTCAGACCTTGGCTTCTTACAAGTGAAGTGTACAATACATGGTCAACTTGACCGTGATACATTTCAAAAAGCCTGGCAGAGGACTATATTTCGACATGAGGCATTGCGAACTTCGGTACATTGGAGAAATATTAAAAAAGCAGTCCTTGTAGTACATTCAAATGCATTGTTACCCTGGGATTTTTACGATTTACGGGGGCGTTCTCCAATAAACCAAAAGGAAGAAATTGTCAAATTGAAAAGTAGGGATAGCGATAAAAAACTGGATTTATCAAAGGCACCCGTTTCACGGCTCACCCTTATTCAATTAGATGACAATAAGCACAGCCTATTATGGAGCTGTCACCACATCTTTTTGGATGGTTGGTCGGCAGCAATAATATTAAAAGATACTTTTGATTTTTATAATGCTATCATTGAAGGTCGCGAGGCTCAACTTGTTTCATTGCCACTTTATAAATCATACTTAACATGGTTTCAAAAACAGGATTATTCTCAAGCTGAGATATACTGGAAAAAAACTTTGGATGGATTCGTCAGTCCAATCTTGGATAACAAATCAGTGAAGCATTCCAATGGTGTTCAGACACCGTTTGAATCGCATACTTTCTCACTTTCTGCGGAATCTACAGATTTACTTAACAAATTTGGTCGTAAAAACCGAGTAACTCTGAATACGATAGTACATGGTTTAATTGCCATTTTGTTAAGCAACTATTATAAATCGCGAGATATTGTCTTAGGTACATCGGTTTCTGGGCGTTCGGCACCCATTCAGAATATAGAACTCATGGCAGGTCTGTTCACAAATACATTGCCTGTGAGAATGAAGCTTGATACTGACTATAAGGTTTCGGAGTGGTTGGGAAAACTGCAAATAAATCTTGCGGCAATGCGTAATTTTGAATATACATCTATGGCCCAAATTATGCCTTGGATTAATTGGCCTGGACATGTACCATTATTCGAATGTCTATTGGTGTTTGAAAACTTTCCATGGCAAAACTTAGAGAACGACATTATATCTATTAAGGATTTTGAAGGGGGAATTACTACAGCTTTTCCATTGACCATTTTGATTAAGCCAGGTAATGAGTTGAATTTTTTATTTCGGTACGATCAACATAAATTTTTAGATAAAAATATTTCTTGGTTTTCTAAAAATTTGACCGTGCTTTTATCAAATGTACTTAAAGATCAGGATAAAAACATCTTGGACCTTTATAACAGCGTTGATCATTCGTCATTAATTAAAGATCATGTTATCAATAATATAAAACCTATTGAAACAGATAATAAATATAAATATATCCCCCCAAGTACCGCTATTGAAATAAGGCTTGTGCGCATTTGGGAGGCCCTTTTAGGTAAAAGTAAAATAGGGACTAATGACGATTTTTTTGATCTTGGCGGAAATTCTCTGTTAGCAGTCCAAATGTTTTCACAAATCGAAAATCAACTAGGATATAATTTGTCACCTGCCAGTTTGTTACAATATCCTACCATAGATGGACTTTCATCACTCATAAGAGATGATGTCATAATTAAAAGTTGGTCATCCCTAGTTCCTATTCGTACAAGTGGAAATAAGGCACCTCTTTTCTGTCTGCATGCCAGAGGTGCTCATGTGTTTTTTTATAGTGTACTGGCACGTCATCTTGGAGACGAGCAACCTGTATACGCACTTCAACCCAGAGGGTTGGATGGGAAGGAACCACTTTACAAGAGTATTGAAGAAATGGCGTCCCATTATCTGGATGAAATTAGGACTGTTCAAGAACATGGTCCTTATGCATTTATTGCTACTTGCTTCAGTAGTGAAGTTGGTCTTGAAATGGCTCAACAACTTCAAAGACATGGGGAAAGTGTTTCTCTTCTTGCCATGGTCGATACACCACCACCTTTGCCTAATATTAAGCCTACGTCATTTGATTTCATTAAGCGTATAGTACGTCTATTTCGTTACCGGTCTTTTGGTGAGGTTTCTAGAATTTTGTTGAATCGAATGTATAAAAGTGAACAAATAAAAACTTATCAGGACGTCGAAAAGAACTTATTTAAAAGTGAGCAACTTGCTAACTTAGAAAAGATTCAATACGACCTACAGATGCTTTATCATAAATATCAAAGTCAGCCTTATCAAGGCAAAATAACTTTTATACGGAGTAAAGAACAGAGTAAGGCATCTTGGATGGATTTTCATGTTAATCAGTGGAAATCTCTAGCTCTAGGAGGACTGACAATTATTGACATTCCAGGGTTCCATCTTACTTTATTTGAAGAACCTGATGTGAGACTACTGGCAAAAGAAATAACTCTATGCCTTGAAAATGCATACAAGACATTAACATAATAAGATATGTGGTCATCTCCTCCATCCGCATTAATACTTGTACAACAAGAGGCACACATCTGGAAAGTCAATCTCAATGTCAGGCCAAAGCATAAAATATATTTTTGGGGTACATTGTCATTAGAGGAACAAAATCGAGCTGAACGGTTTCGCTTCGAAAAAGACAAGGAACATTTTATTATTTCAAGAGGAGTTTTAAGACGTCTCCTAGGGCGATATCTTCAGATAGATGCTAGAGAGATCAAGTTTCAGTATGGGACACATGGGAAACCGATGATTTCCAAGAATCATGCATTGCAGTTCAACATTTCACATTCCGAAGGTTTTGCACTTTTAGGTTTTGTCTCACATTTATCAATAGGGGTTGATATTCAAGTTATGAATCCTGGCATTGATATTTTTCAAATTGCTAAACGTGTTTTTTCACCCAATGAATTTAAGGCCTTAGATACAATGCATTCATCTGAACAAGTTCTGGCATTTTTTAATGGTTGGTCACGCAAGGAAGCCTTTATTAAAGCCAAAGGTGAAGGCCTCTCTTTTGCATTGGATACTTTTGATGTATCTATAAAGCCAAATGATCCCCCTAAAGTTCTATCTACGTCCTGGAATATTAGAGAAGCTTCTAATTGGTCTCTATATAAAATTGATGTCAATGATGGGTTTGTTGGAGCAATGGCCCTTGAGGGTCATGTGGATACAGTGAGATATTTTGATTTTTTAACATGTTGTATGGATAATAAGGGCTAAAGATACAGTAGGTCTATGATTGGGTAGAAGTATTCAGCATCTGATCCATCTGAGATACCATTTATAAAGTACAAATAAATACCAGATAAAATGTGGATCTGTAGTAGCACTTTTGTCATAATAAGAATGTATAATATTTTTCAATTGATTGGAGTAGAAACCAAATTCTACTATAAATCCATCATCCTCTGCTAAACTTAAAATCTCATCTTTCAAAAACCCAAACGTCCATTGCCTCATGGGTATATCAAAACCCTGCTTTGGTCTTTCTATCAGTTCCTTTGGAACATGCTTATACAATATCTGTCGCAGAATGTATTTTGTGGTATTGCCTTTAATTTTTAGATGATCAGGAAGAGTTAATCCATATTCTATAATGTGTTGATCTAAAAAAGGTTCTCTCCCTTCTAGAGCAACATTCATCGTAGCCCTGTCTACTTTTACCATTACTTCTCCTTCTAGAAAGGAAGTCATATCATATATGCCTAGTATGGATAATACTCTATCCTTATGGTAATCAAGGCTAGGGTTACGCTTCTCATTCCACGGAGGTATAAGGTTAAGCAGTTCTTTTTGAGATATTATAGATGATGACTGGTTATAAAATTCAGAAAGACTAGTCGCTTGAAGTGCGTTCCTAAGTTTAGAATATTTAGTGCCTATATTGGTGTAATTGCTAATAAATGGTAGTTTACTGAGTCTTTTATCCACAAATTCTGGACTTATATAACCCATCATATGATGACTTATGGATTTAAACAGCCTAGGGGTTTTCTCTAATTTAGAATAGACATTCTTAGCAAATTCATACTTGGTATAGCCACCAAATATCTCATCACCACCATCTGCAGAAAGGCTTACTTTAACTTGCTCTTTGGCCAGTTGTGACACAAGGTATGTAGGTATAGCAGAGCCTGCTCCCAGAGGCTCATCATAGAGATCGGGAAGGAGTGGAATTAATTTTTCAAAGTCACTTTCCTGGCAATATAGCTCTGTATGGTCGGTGCCTATATGCTGAGCTATTTTTTGGGCATGTATGGCTTCATTATATTTCTTGTTATCAAATCCAATGGTAAATGTCTTCAGTTGCGTATTACTCTGCTTCTGCAATATAGCGGAGACCAAAGAGGAGTCAATACCTCCACTTAAGAACATGCCTACGGGTACATCTGAGACCATGCGATACTGAAAACTCTCCTTTAGGATCGGTTCTAGCTCTTCTATGACTTCTTCCTCAGTATTTGTATTGATATCACTCTGGTTATATATTGCTCCAATGTCCCAATAACAAGATGGACTGGTCTTATTATCAGTATCCACTCTGAGCCAAGAACCGGGCTGTACTTTCTTAACATACTTAAATATAGACTGAGGAGAAGGAATATAGCCCTGTTGCAGAAATTGTGAAACCGACTTATGATTTATGGTCTTATTAAAATCAGGATGTTGATGAAAAGCTTTTAGTTCAGATGCAAACATAAATAAGCCCTCTTTACTATAGTAATAAAGAGGTTTTACGCCGATCCTATCCCGACATAACAGCAACATATTCTCCGATTCATCCCAAATGGCAAAAGCGAACATGCCCTTGAATCTAGAAACACAGTCAAGCCCCCATGCTTCATATGCTTTGAGTATCATCTCTGTATCCGTACCTGTGGCAAAAATGTATCCTTTTTTTCCAAGCTCTTCTCTAATTTCTTTAAAATTGTATATTTCTCCATTATATACTATTACCCAGTGCTTATATCGTATCGGCTGTGTACCAGCTTCTGATAAGTCTAGAATGGATAACCTTCTATGGCCTAAGCCCAGTGTTTTGTCTTTATTTATATAATTATTAGCAGCATCAGGCCCACCATATGCCATGGTGTCACGCATTTTGCTTAAAACCTCTGGGTTTATTAGCTTCGTGTTGTTACTTTTGTATCCTACTATTCTACACACGGTGTAAATTTAGTAAATGAAAGCGTTTTAGAATGAATAAATCACTACCTACACATGTATTGTTTTTCTTAGCAAGTGATGATTTATGCACCAGCACAAAATATTATAAAAGCCATCAAGGAAAACTTATATTCTCATGAATAATAGTCTTCTCATGGTAGAGAGTGTATTTCCACATATGTGGGAGATGCAAGATGTGCTTCTAGCACCTATGTATATTATTATTATTTATTGGACAGGACGGCTGTTGCGGGGACGTTATACACGTGATAAGCCAGAGACGAGAAAGTACTTTATGCCAGCATTGGTATTGCGGATGATAGGGTGTGTTTTCTCTATATGGATGTATGATTTTTACTTTGGAGGTAGTGATATGGCAGGATACTACAATAGTTCGATGGCTATAGCATCTTCGTTAATCAACAGCCCAGCTACATTTTTAGAAATTATGTGGCAATCTCCATCCCAGTATTCAGACCAAGCTATTGATTTTTTTCAAGAGAATAAATCTGCCTATTATCTTCAAGCTCATTCCACAATAATGATGTCAAAGATAGGAGGGCTTCTGGCCATATTGAGCCTCGGGTCTATTTATGGAATGGGTCTTATTCTTTCATTTTTTTCTTTTTTAGGTTGTTGGAAACTTTATGAAATTTTTTATAGTCGATATCCTCATTTGTATAAAAAATTGGCTTATGCGGTATTGTTTGTACCATCGATAATATTCTGGGGGGGAGCAGGTTTGATGAAAGATACTGTAGTCCTTGGGTGTATAGGATATTGTGTTTTTAGTTTTGATCAATTATTTTTTCTTAAAAAACAAAAAATTCTTTCGTTGAGTATAGTGATTCTCACTACATATGCAATATTAATATTGAAGGCTTATGTGGCCTTGTCACTTTTTCCATCTATACTGATGTGGATAATTCTGGAAAAACAAAAGAATATTAAGAATAGATTATTAAGAGCTGCGGCAAAACCTATTTTTTTTGCATCAGGACTAAGCATAGGACTTCTGGCATTAATATCCTTATCTGGTCAGACCCAATCCAATTTTTCGCTTTCATCCATATTAGACTATGCTAAGGGTTTTCAGGCTTATTCTCTGCAACAAACGCTAATGGCAGGTGGTGTAGGTTATGATTTAGGAGAATACGAATCCTCGTTTGGAGGACTGATTAAGATGGTGCCTCTCTCGATTAATGTCACGTTTTTCAGACCTTACCTCTGGGAAGTCAAGAAACTTATTTTGGTGCCTGGGTCGATAGAAAGTCTGTTGACTTTTTGCTTTGCAGTTTATGTAGTGTTAAAAGTCGGATTATTAAAATCGATTAGAAGAATCTGGAGCAACCCTACGCTTCTATTTTGTATAGGGTTTTCATTTTTTTTCGCCTTTGCAATAGGTTTTAGTACATATAATTTCGGAACTTTAGCAAGATACAAGATTATTGCATTGCCTTTTTTTTATGCGGGACTAGTTATTCTAGCTGATAAGAAAACACGTAAAAAGATTAAGAGGAGGCCATTAATTCATTAAAGTATTTCAGATATAAGGGTGCATTTGCTTTTACAGAATAGTTTTTTACAACAGTATTACGACCACTCTTGCCTATAGTCCTTCTTAATTGAGAATTATCAATAAGAATAGACATAGATTCTACCCATTCTTCTTTTGTATTTGCAAGAAAAGCGTTTTCACCATGATTTACAATATCGACATTCACTCCTACAGGTGACATAATAGTGGGTATTTCCAATGCCATATATTGGAGACCTTTTAGTCCACATTTTCCTTTAGTCCACTCTTCATCAGGCAAAGGCATTAAACCAATATCAATTTCTTGGAGTTCAGTTATTTCAGTTTCTTTCTTCCATGCGATTCCTTGTATTCCCAGTTTATCATTGCGAAAAGTATCGTCTCCAATTACTTTGAAGTAGACCTTTGAGCCATATTTTTTCTTTATTACTTTAAGAGCTGGAATTGCATGTTTGAAATGAGGTATCGTTGTAAAGCTGCCACTCCACCCGATACATATCCGATTACTATTGAGTTCTTTTTTTCTTGGAGAATATTCCTCTGTATCAATAGTAGTGGGCACTATCTTTACATTGTTGGAAAACTGTAATGCATATTTGGCCAAGTATGAATTGCCAGCAAAAACCATATCAGAAATACTGATCAATTCTGCTGTTTTAGATGGTCTTTTTAAAAAAGACAAGGCTTTGTTACCACTTCTTATTTCGCCTTTTTGATGCATCCATATAGCATCGTCAAAATCAAAAATTAATTTTGAATTTTTGGAAAACATTCTTTCAAAAATCGTGGTTCCTAACATGAAACTCTCTCGTTGTATAAAAACAACATCATATCTATTTGTAAAAACCGATTGGGTTAATCTCAAAACAATGGATCTTATTACTACCATTAATTTTTTAAGATAAAATCCTTCTTTATAAAAGAATCTATCATCAGATTCACCTATTAGATAAGAGTGTTGGCATTGCCAACCGTCCGCTTCCAAAACAAGAATGTACTGTTCGAATCTAAACCTCTGAGAAGGAGATCGATTCGGTCTATGCAAAGAGAGAAATAGAATACTTTTCATTTTTATTTTGGACTCCAGATTGGAGGTAAGTTCTCGTAGATTTCAATATTAGAAAATTCGGGAGTGGTTCTGGCACCTACTTTTTTAGCCCAGTCGGCCATTATTTTTACTCCGTCTTTAAGGTTGACAAAATCATCCTTTAATCCAAATATACGTTTTGCTTTGGAATGATCGGCATATGCATGAACCACCTCATTTCTAGCAGGTAGATGTTTTAATGGTTGTTTTATTTTTAGAACATCCATTACGGTCTCTGCTAGCTCGTTAACAGTGTAATCCACATCACCACCAATATTAAATATTTGATTCTGTGCTTCTGGAAGAGTGACTGATCGGGCCATTTGGGGAGCTACGTCGCTAATATAGCTGAACGCTCTAGTCTGATTACCATCTCCAAAAATCGTCAATGGCTGGCCTTGCATTAATTGATTCATAAATATGCCGATCACATTTCTATATCTATCACCTATATTCTGATATTCTCCATACACGTTGTGAGGTCTAAAAACTATATAGTTTAACCCAAACATTTCATGTGCACATTTTAAGTCTTGTTCTACAGCGAACTTGGCTACTCCATATGGATCTTCTGGCTGAGGAATCATGTCTTCCCTCATCGGAAGTTGGCCTGCTCCATATACGGCAATTGATGACGTGAATACAAAACATTTAACTTTATGAAGTATGGATTGATTGATCAGATTTACACTACCTATTAGATTGTTGTTGTAATTAAACCTTCTAATAAAATGGCTCAACCCTTCTGCGGCGTATGCGGCTAGATGATACACATAATCAAATTTATGCTCTTCAAATAACTTCTGTAACAATTTATAATCTGTTATTGAGCCCTCTACGAATACAGCTTTTTTGTTTACATTATCTTCAAATCCGCCACTTAAGTCGTCTATTACAACGACGTGATGTCCCATTTCAATTAATTCATTTACAACGTGAGCACCTATAAAGCCTGCACCTCCGGTAACTAGTGATGTTATCATATACTTGTTTTGTCTTTGTAAAAAAAGGCAAAAACCTTACACGGTTTTTTTGAGATATACTTCTATGAGCATTCCCTTATTGGTCAATCTCATATAAGGTTTCAGTATGAAGTCCAGTATTTTTGGAAGATAAGTATCTGATACTAAGTAATTACATTTTACGACATGATACCCCTCTTTCTCTCCATTGAGCCTGAATGATTCTTTTTCAAATTCGTATAAATGATAAGGGTTGTGCATAGGGCTAATATTGGCAACATAGTTTAACCCTTGTGCTTTATATACCAGATTGACAAGGCTATTAGTAAGCCAGGATGATGAAGGAACATGGATATGTAAAATGCCTTCTGGCTTAAGCCACTTCATAGCTTGAGATATACAAAATGAAGGGTCATAAAGATGCTCTAATACTGCTCCAAAAGTTATAAAATCAAAAGTTTCATTATCAAATTGTGCCGTCTCTACAGAAGCATTTTGTATGCGATCAGGGTTGATATTCATCTTGCTCAAAGCTCTGTCGTAAAAAGGCTCAGATGGCTCTATTCCATATACATCAAATCCGGCGTCTTCCATCACGGTCATAGTTTTGCCTATACCAGCACCTATATCCAAAGCTTTAATCTTTGTGTTTTCTTTGCTTTTGTGCAAACTGTTAAAAATAGCGATTTCGTGTTTGAAGTATCGATCCCATATTTCAAAATAGCTATCATCCCAATACTCTTCCGGTGGTACTCCATAGTGATCTTGAATCGATTCTGGTATAGGTTGGGGATTAGCATAAACCAATTGGCATTTTTTGCATTTAACTATTGTGATAGATATTCCAATTTTGTTAGTAGGTCTCATTCCTTGAGAGCCGTTAAGTCTAGTGCCTAAAATTCTAGCATTGGACGACTTATCTCCACACATATTGCAATTCAAAACTTCTTTAAATTCGTATTTCATTCTTCAGTTTAGGCTAGTGCACCAGGCACGAAATATAGAGTCCCATATACTTTGTTCTTTTTAACCTGCTCTTCGTAAGGAAAATCCTCATTATGCATAGGCATAACTCTGGGTTTCCAGCCTCAATCAGATTAATATAACTGCGTCTAATGTGCCCCACACTTCGTGCCTGGTGCACTAGGTTTTTCATAATAAGCTTTCAAAGTAGATCCCGTTTTTGTTACTGTGAATATTTTATTCAACGACCACTTTGCAATTTTTAGAAATGTATTGGTTTCAAGAACTGTTCTCAGTTTTTCGTCTGTATTTTCAGAATCTCTGACCTTGGTTTTTACTTTCTTTGTTGTATTGGCCATAATACGATCTATGCTTATGCCTGTACTCATCATCTTTATCTTATGTAAACCAGACGAAGAGAATAATTTATGCAACGTCGTGTTTGTATAATAGGAGAGATGATCAGGGTACTGTATAATATTATAATCTTCCTTTAAATAGTAGCGTGATATCGCATTAAAATTTGGCGTGGTACAATATAATAATCCCCCAGGTCTCAGCAATTTATAAAACTTCTCTAATTCTTCTTTAGGGTTGTTGATGTGTTCTATGACTTCAAAAGAAGTAATAATATCAAAAGATTCCTTTTCATAATCGTTAACATCTAGCACGCCTTCCTTGATATTGATGCCTTTGTTTTTACAATGTGATACTGCTGCCTGAGAAAATTCTGTCCCGTATACTTTCCAGTCATGATTTTTGGCAACTTCAAGAAAGTTGCCAGCCCCACAACCTACATCTAGCATTCTACCTGTTTTTCTATAATTAGAAAATTCTTGTAACAACTCTTTATACCTTGCCTTAGTGACATCTGACATATACTGACCATCACTATATGCATATACTTTATAATGATGGTCTAATTCTTCAGCAGATGGGATTCTATAGCTAAAGACAAATGAACATTGATTACACTTTGTCAAATAGTGCTTTTCATAGCCCTTAATTTTGTTGATATCAATACTTCCACACACAAGGCATTTACTATGATCTGTCATCATATTGACATTATTATCTATCATTTATATTCTTGGATCAAATATGATAAACCCGTATCCAAATCTGTATCTGGCTTATACCCTATAAATGAAAGTAACTTGTCAGAATTACCAAACCTTCTACCCACTTCATAATCGTATCTTTTTTTAGGAGCTTCGATCATTGCAATTTCAGAGGTTGAACCAGTAATGCTAATTATCTTTTTAGCGAGGTTAAGGATATTCTCTTCGTTTTCATTGGCAACGTTTAGAATTTCAAAACCTGACACCTTTTCACCTACTAAAATTGTGGCTTTTATGGTATCATCGATATATGTAAAGTCTCTGGTTTGATTGCCGTCACCAAACACAGTGATGGGTTCATTGGCAAGGGCTTGCTCTATAAACCGAGGAGTGACCATTCGGTTATCTTGCCGTACTCCATATACGTTAAAGTACCTCAGGGCTATACAATCCAAGCCTTTCTCCTCATGAAGGGCTGCCAAATAAAGCTCATTATATCTTTTTGCCATGGCGTAACTGGTACGAGGGTCCACCATAATATCTTCGGTTACGCTTTGCTCTATGGCATTGTGACCGTATATCCCACTCGTGGATGCATAGATGATTTTAGAATTATTCATTAAAGCCGCGGCAGCAACATTTTTCATGCCTATTACCTCTACTTCCATGGTCTCTGTAGGGTTGTCTGCTACAATATCTACTCCCAAAATAGCTGCTAAGTGATAGATATAATCGCATCCCTCGGCAGCATTAGAAACGGTGCTATTATCAATGACATCCCCTTTTAATAAAGTTATCTTATTGAGAGTTTCATTGGGTATTTTGTTGCCCCGCAAGAGATTGTCTAGGACTACTACTTCGTTTCCTTGGTTTGCTAGGGTTTCGGCCAAATGGCTTCCTATGAAACCGGCACCACCTGTAATAAGTATTTTACTCATTATTTCGATCTTATTTTTTTTATTATAGAATAACTTAAGATTGCTTTTATAAATAGAATAACAAATTCAAATTGTATTCCTACCTCTAATATTGCCTTATATAAGAAGCTCAAAGATTGTTTGCGTTCAGAGTCCAAATAAGCATGAATCGCACAAAAATAATAGGAGTAAGCATTCATTATTTTATTTTGCTTCCTACTCATTTTATGGGAGTTATTGAGTTTTTCATTTGCTGCCAACCTTCTCCTTATTACCAATTGATTATCGCTCATGGATCTATTACTATGATCTAAAATATACACTCCTATACCTGATTCTAGTAGTAACTCATCCTTTTGCAGATTTGAGATTAAAAACATCCAGTCTTCTAGGATCGAGTATTTTCTGTCTTCTTCAAAGAGTCTTATATTTACATTTTCTCGCTTTACTCCAAAATGGCAGGCTAAAAAATTCCCCTTTAAAAAATCTTTATAAGTGTACCTTCCACTTTTCTTATTAGAGGTCCCTTTTCCTGTTTTTACTCCGTTTTCATCTACAATAATATATTGGCTTGCAATAAAGTTGGGGTGTTCTCTTTTTATGCCATCATATAGAATTTCTAGATTATGCGGGAGCATGATATCATCTGAATCAAAGAAAACAACATATTCGCCTTTAGCTCTGACATATCCATAATTTCTTGCTTTTCCTCTTTCTTCATTATGCTTTTTAAAATATTTGATTTTATTATTCCCATCAAATTCCTTCTGAATGACCTCCGATGTATTGTCGGTACTACCATCATCTACTATTATTATTTCAAAGTTTTGAAAAGTTTGATTTAATATATTATTAATAGTATTCTTAATCAGTTTCGCCCTGTTATAGGTAGGAATAACGATAGAAAAAAAAGGCTTCATTCTTCGCAGTATATGCTTTCTAGCTTCGAAATCATCTTTTCTAATCCAAAAAAAGCTCTAACGTCTTTCTTGCCTTTTATGGACAAATCAGCCATCAACTGTTTTGCTCCATATAATCTATTCATGGCATTATAAATTTGATCTTCATTTTCAAAATCTACAACTAAAGCATTTTGTTCATGTATAATAAATTCTCTAGCTACGCCTGACAATGTAAATATTGAAGGAATGCCTGCAGCTAATGCTTCTACATATATCTGACCAAAAGCCTCTACCTGTGGATCAATAGGTACATGGACGAATATATCGAAAAGGTGATATAAGGCAAATAAATTGTGTTCAAATTCAATTTCGACAAAAGTATCTTCAGGTAAGGTATCTAGTTGTGATCTTATTTCTTGGGAATAATCTCCTCTACCAGCATTGGCCAACACAAGGAAGACATCGGGATTCTGCTGTTGATATTTTTTGAATGCAGGTATAATATGTTGTATTCCTTTCCAATGCATATATCGTGCTACCACACCTATAACAAAACACCTCTTTGGAATGTCGTACTTATATCTCAAATGATCTACGTCATCAAGAGCTACTTTATCAAATCTTTCTAGATCAAATCCATGGTGAACCAACTTTACCTTACTGGGATTTATATTCTCTTCATGGATAAGAATGTCTGAGACATTTTTGCTTATGGCAACCACATCTGTACATAGCACATTATTCAGCTTTTCGAGTTTTGAGGCGTTTTTATGATACTTTTTATGAAAATTGGAATTGTGTCTCGTATATATTCTCTTTTTTACTCTACAGAGCCAAGCAGCAGTAAGACCGATTAAATCCGCATCTACAAGATGTGTATGTACAATATCGGGTTTTGACTTACGGAGTATAGCTATGGTTTTAAGCAACGCACTGGGGATAGACTTTTTTCCCTTGTATTCTATCTCTTGGCACTCTACATTATTAGCTTCCAAATACTCGGCTAAGTAAGAAGGACTATTGTTTAAGAGTATAAATGAAAGTGCAAATTGCTTCTTATTTAATCTTTCTGATATCCACTCAAATGCAATTGCCTTATCGATGAGTGATATGATATACACGACCTTTAACTTGCCTTCCAACAATGTTTTATCCTTTACAGTTTCTCGGATGTAGCATAAATCTTAGAATAGATATCCATGGATATATCAAAACTCCTGTACTCGTAAGCAATTGCTCTTATTCTATCAAAGAGGCTTTTTTTATCTTCGGATTTTAGCATAGTATCTATTTTTTCAATGGCTTCAAGATATGCCTTACTGCCAAAACTTCTGATAATGGCACCTACATTTCTATCTTCTATTATATCAGAATCATCTGAAATATTAGCCGTAGATACAATGGGTAGCCCTAATGCCCAATATTCTCCATTTTTTATTGGAGTACAATATCGCTTGGTTGGTATAGGCTTTACTGGAGTAATCCCAAAATCACCAAGGCCTATATAATCTGGGATATCTTTGTGAAGTACAAACTTTGTTTGAAGAGCATTCATGTCAAAACCACTTTGATCCGCCCATTCTTGTAATTGTGCTATAGATTGGTTAGTGAGCAAAAGAACTCTGAATCTGTCACCCCAATATTCTTGAGCCACTTTAAAGAAGTCGAATACCTCTTGATCTAGGTATATTCCTCCAAATTTGCCTGCATACACACATACTATTTTGCCTACATAACTGAAATCTTTTACTAATTCCGTTTGTTTGACATTGGCCCAGCTGAATAAATCGAGGTCTACACAGGCTGGCTTGACATAAAAATTCTCAAATTCATCAATACCATATTTATTCTTGGCATATCCATACATGCTTTCGGTAGCAGATATTATGAAATTTGCCTTGTGAGACAAGTACTTTTCTAAAGCAAATAGAATCTTAAAGGCCAAAGAATCTCGTTTCCAATCTCCATTTTCTACACTTGCCTCGGCGTGAGGTTCATAACTATCAACAACAAGTTTTCTTCTTGTCAGAGTGGCCAAAATACTTGCAGGTGCAGCGGCGGGTGTACAAAAAGCATGAATAAATTTAACTCTTTTAAAAACAATAAACCACAGCAAATAAAATAAAATATAAACCCATTTGAGTAAGGACAAAATTCCAAATCGATGATATGTAAATGTGACTAACTCTATGCGATCATTTTTAAGTAGTAACTCAGCCTGCTGTTTTTCTTTATCTGAAAGCTTATATGTTTCTTTTTCTAAGGTGACTAGATATATTTTGCAAGATTGTTCAGTTGTTACCCTACTGATCTGCTTTAAGTATGGCAAGGTATAAGTCTGTATTAACCCTTCCTTATAAGACCAAAATGTGAGGATAAGGATATTATTCATCTACCAATAACCTGCAATTGGTCAGAATCGCCTATATCTGTGAGTTCATTAATTACATTCCAATCTTTGTTAGATAATGTTGAATAAACGTATTTAGTCTTCTTTTTTGAGAATAAGTAATTGCACCCACCATAGTTAGGGATCAGTCCATTATCTAATCTAACAATGCCATCATTTGTAATTAAATAAGGGTAATATCCTAACTCCCTTGTGAAGGAGTTAAAAAATTTCTTCCTTTCTTCATTTAAGAATATTTCAACAATTATCACAGGATTATACTTCTCGAGTATTTTTCTTGCTCCTTCAAAAACTGCCATTTCATGAGTCTCTACATCAATTTTTATTAATTCAATATTAGATAATTCATGCTTTTCTGCAAAGCTATCAAGTGTTGTAATTGGAACAGATTTTTGTAAAACTTTTGTTCTTTTGGACTCCTTTACACCTTCATTTGACTTTCTGACAGTAAATTTTTCATTGACTGAACTAACTGTAGATATTGAGTCATTTTTTGGTATATAGAAATTTATCTTACCATTTTGAGCTCCAACAGCCGACTCTATAAGCGTTACGTTAGTTATTCTATTTAATCTTAGATTTTGCTCAATTCTTTTGACCGCTATACTCGATGGCTCAAATGTAAATATTCTAGCATTAGAGTTCTTTAATGCTCCTACAACAGAGTACAGCCCACTAAAAGCACCTACGTCCAAAATACACGTTGCTTTTTCAGATATAATTTGAAATAACCTTAAATCTGTATTCTCAAAAGATTGACCGTAATACAGTTGTGTGGCTACACCGTCATCTCCATTTGTATGCCATCTTATATCATTTCCTGCAAAATTTAATACAATTTCGCCCGATACCGGCATATTCCTTCTTAAGAAATCTACAAGAAGAATTAATTTTTTCAATCCTGATCTCAAGAAAAAATTAATAATATAATTTTTGCGTACATGATTTACAATTTTAGTAAGTATCACGGTTCTATTTTATTCATGTACACACCAATACTTTTGAACACCATAACGATAATCAGTTTTCAATACTAAAAGATTACATTCACTTAAAATTGCGGTTAATTCTTCACGATCAAATTCGCTTATATGATCATCATCTGAATAGACCAATTTCATATTGAGATCTTTACGATAATGGTTCATGTAGTATCTATCAAAATCTGGCACCTCGATATAGACGTACTTAAAATAATCCTTAAATGATTTTAAAAATTTCTTTGGGTGGTCCAAGTGTTCGAGTATATGTGATAGTATAAGCACATCAAAATTCTCAGTAGTAGAATCCAAAAACGCTAAAGCTTCTACAGCTTTAAACTCTATATTATCGTGATCATACTTTGAGGTGGCCCTTCCTATAGCCTCTGCATCGTAATCTATTCCTACAACCTTTTTTGCTTTTGAGGCCAAGTAGTTGCTCATCACCCCTTCCTTACAACCTAAGTCCAAAACAACATGATCTCCTTTGATTAATGGTAATAAAAAACTACGCGTTTTGGCTCTGACTGGATGATTCTCCTCTGTATATAAGGCAAATGACTGCTCATGAGCTAATCTGTGAAAAATCCACTCTAGGTTCAAGAACATTTTCATTTTTGTTGTCGAACCAGCAAAGGGTAAAACGAATAGACGGTATAATATAGATCGCCAAAGTTGACGAGGTTTTTGTCGAGACAATTTTACTCCCATTAATTTAAAAACTTATATATGTTATCATATTCCGTGATTGAAACATTACGTTTGTCTAGGTACATATTATATGATTCATAGTTTCTTTCTATAACTTCGTTTTCAATAGATTTTTCGACCCAGTCTACGATTTCAATATCAGTTCCTTGTTTCTTTAAATGTGTGCATAAACCATGAAGAAATTTTTTATCAGAAAACCCTACAAATTCATTTATGTGATTAAAAAAATTTTGAACAAAGTGGTCGCCAACATGAGGAAGAAGCTGACTATTTAAAATTACAATTTCACCTCGATTGGGATAAAAGTAGTCTTCTTTATACTGAGTTAGTCCTAGAGATGCTGGTTTCACATTTACTTTATTCATAAGTCCCTTAATTCTTCCTTTATACTTTTGGATGAATTTGCTTTTTTTGAATTTGGAGATAGATTTTGTCGGAAAATGTGTGCTCCAAAGTCCATATGTCAAGGTTGTTGCTTCTGGATAAAATACAGTATGTGCAATCTCGTTTTGTAAAAATTCAATTTTACTAGGAGAGTGTAATGAATACTTTTCTAATTCAAAAATTGCTTTGTCGCCTAGATTGTTGACTTTATAGCCCTGTTTAAAAATTAGGGATTGATAGCCTGGGCCCTTAACATTTATTGTGGATAACATATGGTCACAGTGTGTGTGCATTGTCGAATAAGAAATGTCAGTTCTTTTGTCCCTATTTGGTCCGAAAAAGAATGCATGTACCGAAAATTCTGGCCTTTCAATGAGCCATAAAGGGAAGTCGGGTGTACACCTTTTAAGGTTAAAAAAATTTGGCTTTACCATATTTCTTCTCAACACTTCAAAAATCACCTCTTCATCTTCAGCCATTCTTCGTAAGATATTATGACTTCTCAAGTGTGCTTCGTATTTATTTTCTGTGGCACTGAAAATTTTTTCAACTTCATGTAAATTTTCGTCTAATTTATGCATCGCCATGATTTGTTTCTTTATTAATTATTTTACATACAACATCAATATGGATATCATTTAAATTACCGTCAACATCTAATTTTGAGTTAGTATGGTCAAGCTGTATACTATAGCCAAGGCCTTGGATAAAAAAAAGTAGTTCCTTCGCCGACGAACCTTGTTCTTTCAGTTTTGCATCATGAACTTCCATATAAAGGTCGGGGCCATATTTTACAAGTGTATTTTCACCTCCTTTGAGGGCTTTTACCTCGTAACCTTCTACATCTATTTTAACAAGATCTAATTGTTCAATAGGGTTCTTTTCTACCCAAGAGTCAAGAGTAATAATTTTAACTAATTCTAAATTTTTAGAGTTATTTGAGGTTTTTAGAATTCTTTTCGAGCCATCATTACCTGGTTCATTTTCATTGATTGCCATTGTAAAAGAGCCAAATTCACGACCAAGGCCATTTTTCACCAAAGTGATGTTTGAAAAATTATTAAGTGCTAGGTTTCTTTCGAACCTTTCATAATTTGACCTGTCTGGTTCGAAACTAATAACATGACCTTTGTTACCAATAATTCTAGCCAAATTAAAACTTACGTCTCCCATATTAGCACCTATATCCATCACTATCGATCCATCAGAAATTGATGCATATAATTCTGTCTTACTTTTATCTTCAAAGCCATAGTAAGTCCACCAATCTACTAAGTCACTTAAATCAAAATGATACCTGACTCCATTTCTGGTTGCAATTCTTTCAGTATTTTTTGGATATTGATAGTGGTTAGGAACAAGTTTTGAGTAGAAGCCACCATGAGTCTTGTCTTTCGTTTTTGAAACTAACCAATTTTCTAATGATTTAATAAAGAAGATTTGGCGAATAAAATTTAAAACCTTAGTTCTAACGGTAATATTATTAAGATATCCATATTCAAGTTTATTGTCGCTCATATCGCAGTTAACTCTTCTTGTGTTTTAACGAAAATGTTTTTTTCGATCTCTGATAAAAATTTATTGGCCTGAGCAGAACGAGAGTATTTTTCAATTTCAGAAATATTTCCTTCGTATTTGAGTTTCCCAGTTTGCAACCATTCTACATACTTCAGTTTTAGATACTCAGCAACTTCAGAAGATTTGCACAACACTTCTCCAGAGTTTGTCTCTTGGATTAATTTATCAATAACATCATTATCTCCAGGTGCTATAAGAATGTTCTTTTTTAGTCCTAAATATGTGAATATTTTTGCCGAGTATACCCCTACCCAATTCTCCCAACCAGCATAAAAAAGAATGGTTGATTCTTCTCCTATATTATAAGCTGCCTCCGGAGATACCCTGTCCGTGATATTAAGGTATTGTTTAGGTATTTTTGCTTCAATTTTGTGCTGAATTTTAGGTATTGCTTTTTGACCAATGAAATTAAATTTTACATTGGGAGTTTCAAAGGTTTCAATGAATGACATTGCTCCATCTAGGAATATATCTATATTTTGAGCCGGAAACAAATAGCCTAAGATACTGATCGAGAAGACCTTATTCTTCGGTGGTATTTCATTTATATTATCCACGCCAAAAGTGTACCCATTTAATATTTCAATATTGGGGACTCCGGTATTCTCAGTTACGTATTCTCCTAAAGGTTTTGAGGCAGAACAAATTAGGCTTGCTTTTTTACACCATTTCAGCATGTAATATCGATCAATCCAGAATTCTAACTGGCGTGAAAATGTGGGTTGTGGATTTTTATTGAGAACCATATCATTTTCAAAATCTCTAAAATCTACTATAAGTGGAATATTATATTCATCAGATAATATACTGCCCAATTTCACAATATTCCAGGGAGGTGCCGTCACAATAAGAGCGTCATATTTGTTCTTTGAGAGATGTTCTTTAAGGAAAGGATAGAATTGCATTGTATCCACTTCTTTCTCAAGTTCTCCACTCAGTAGATTGTGTAATGTTTTTAATTTATTGAAAAATGAGAATGAACTGTATTTATACTTTTTGTAAGGAAGCCACCATATTTTGAAAGAGCCTTGAACATCTTCGGTTGGTTGATTGATTTCGGTATCTGAAATATAGTCTCCCCATTCATTACCAGAAAGTGTCCAATGTCTACTTACCACATTGACATTATAACCTCTCTCACTAAATTTTTGTGCCCAAGAAAATGGCCTCGGGGCAGGGGTACCATTACAAGGTGGGAAATAATATGATACAATTAATATACTTTCCACAAGCTAATTACTCTTAATTCGAAAGTAAAGCTTCAATATTTTTTATTCTTTCTTGTAATTTTTCCACTTCAGATTTTAAACTTTCATTTTTTTTATGTAAAGCCTTAATAGATTCTACATATAAGAAATCGTATGTCCCATATGAGGTCATTTTATATCCCATTGAATCCTCCAACACGTTATTAGGCCATATTTTTTCAATGTCTTGTGCGATGAACCCATATTGAGCCCCTTCTGGTCTTTCAAACCCCGTGTCATTGTCATCCCATTGAAAAGATACTCCTTGCATTTGAAGAAGCTTGGCTAACATAAGTTGAGAAGACAAGTGAGTAATATTGGACTTAAGTCTTGCATCTGAATTTGCCAACCAATCTCCGGCTACAGCTTTTGATGCTGTGCCGTTTACGGTAAAAGTATTTGGTAGGGTTTGAGTATAATTCCAATTAACGCCTAATGCATTTGTAGTAAAATCACCGTAAAGTAGTGGCGTAGTTCCACTGGAGTTCTCTACAATAAGTTTATTATTTTCATTACTTAACAAAGATCCTGCTCGGTATCCAATTAAAATGTTACCACTACTTGTAGTAAGGTTTTTACCTGCTTCATTTCCAATAATTGTGTTTGATGCACCATTCGTGTTCGAATTAGCTACACTATTACCTATGTAGATATTATCGTTCGCTGTCGTAATTCCACTTCCGGTGGCATAGCCTATCATGACATTGTTATTGCCATTATTTAAGTGACTTGCGGTACCTGAACCTAGAAGAACATTATAAGATGCATCCGTTAATTTTGCACCTGCCACAGAACCAATAGAAACATTATGATCAATAGTTCCAGTTTGCCCTACCGTGCCTCCTGATCTATATCCGATCCCTACATTAAATGATCCATTGTTACTTGAGCCAGAGAGTCCTCCCAAATAGGCATTAAACCCTCCAGTTGAAACCAAAGTTCCAGAATAATATCCTGCAAAAGAATTGTATAGCCCAGAAGTTATGCTTGTTCCTGATGAGGTTCCAACAAAAAAATTAGTCCCGCTCATATGTGTTGAGCCTCCTGCTCCAGTTGGCCCAATGAAGCCTTGCGGCCCTTGTGGCCCGTCTGGCCCAGGGAGTCCTTGTAATTCTGCACCAGCTGCAATTTTTTTCCAGTCAGCATTTTTACTATAGAAAAAAGCCGAGCTATCGATGTCATAGACAAGCAATCCATTGGATGGATTTTGAATAGCCATTCTTCGTAGAGCCGTCAATCGAGGTATTAAAAGTCCTTTATTATCACTTTTTATATCGAGCATTGCATCAGGACTAGGATTTGAACCTAAAGAGTCAAAAGATGTAGCACTTTCAAAAATACTTACTATTTGACCTTTCGCTATTGAGATAAAAGATATAGAGAGAACAAATACTAAAATTTTTGTTATCATAATATTAGGTTAGTGGTAAATTAAGTTTTAAGGCAACTTCTTTTTTACATAATAAAAAATTCATATTGTCCCCTCGTTTCTGCATGTTAGGCATTTTTCTGATAGTTCCAGCTTTTTCAGAAATTGAGTAAACCAGATAACCCAATTCTTGGGTCATCCAATGTTTTTCAATTCCCTGTGCGATTTCATCTGACAGCACCTCTATTAAAACGGTCGGTTGAAATTTTTTGAAATACTTTTTAAACCCTTCAGCTACTTTGATTTCATGAAAATCAACATCCACCTTGAGTAGATCAATTTTGGTGATTCCATTCTGTTCTATATAATCATCCAGAGTTATAGTTGACACCTTTTTATCTTCTTGCCATACTGTTTCTACATCAAAAGTGCCTGTAACATTGGATATAGCAATTTTTTGACAATTGAAGTCATAATTGTTTACTTTTTTATTTTTAATAAGGTGTTTATGAAATCTATCGGTTGGTTCGAAAGTATGAATGTCACAATTCTTATTTACGGTTCGAGTAATAACTGAAAAAATTCCTGATTGTGCACCTATGTCAAACACTACATCCGCATCTTTACATAAATCTATCCATAATGGTAGAGAAGTTTGTTCCCAGCATTGGGTAATGCCACTCCAAAACAACTCATTTTCAAATTGTAATTTATCTGCATATAAATTGAATTTCTTACCATCAGGTAACGAAGTTGTAAATGGACCCCGGAAGTACAAATGTTGGAAGATGTTTGGGCTTGGCACCCAGAAAAACCTTAACACTTTAAATATTTGCCTCTTGAAAGGCACTATACTAAAAAATGCCTTTAATAACTTCTTCATTTTTATCATCCTTTTAGGATTCCTTTAAGTTTCGAAACAGCTCTATGAGCTATTGATTGTGAAGGAATTGTGACTTGATATTTCCGATATTGAACGTTACGTGTCTTTTTAAGCACAATAACTGTATAATCACAATTATCCACCCAAATACTATAAGTACTCAAAAAATGGATATGAAAACCATGGGGATAAGTATTACCCACGAGAGTATCAGTATGTATAGGCTGATCAATTACTTGCAATTTCTTCGGGGTATTTACTCTACACCATTCTAAATATAATGGATTGGGTATGTGTATCAGTACAAATCCATTGTCTTTAATGTTGGTCGAAATTTTTCTAAACAACTCAGAATGTAAATCAACAGGTATATGTTCTATTACATCAGGTAAAAGAACTACATCGTATAAATCATTATGTGGCCAAACGATAAAATCTTCTGCAACCCATTTTATATCAGTTCGATTAGGCAGACGTTTTTTAGCTACTTCTATACTTTTAGGACTAATATCGACAGCTGTAATTTTCGCTGATGCATTGAGGTAATTAGAAAGTAATTCAGTTTGGGTCCCAATCCCGCAGCCTATTTCTAGAATGTCATGATTCTTCTGGAGCCCTGATTGCTCTAACCACCTCTGTATACTAAGGTGTCTTGCATTGATACCCATGTCGGCTTGACGTCCAGTATACTCGTCATAATACTCGACGACTTCTTTTTTTGACTTCATTTCATTCTTATTCATACATTTCCTCAATTATTCTCTTGCCTATGAATGGTTTAAAATGTGAGGTCTCATAATAGTTACCTTTACTCTCAGTCATGTCATTGATCCCTGAATAGTCATTGACATTCTCATGCCCAAAAGCAATTTCTAAATAATTTAAATCCGCTTTGGAAATAGATTTTTGATCATATAAAGGGTTGATAATTAATTTATATTCGGTCTTATTATTTTCAAGTATTTGCTTTATCTCAGAAAGGTATTTCTTTTGGGTATTTCCTATGACTGACTCACTATATAGAGCCTCGTGACTTCTTGAATAAAAAATATTTGTCATTTTATCATAATACCCCAATGAGTCGGACTTGATATGCTCATTTTTTTTATGATGGATCCAATCATTCTTATCATTATCAAACCTTAGTCCTCTATCCATGTTGTCAAACAGCTTATCCATATAAGCTCTTCTGGTCTTAAAAAACTTATAATCCAAATATTGAATAAAAAAATCAGATGAAATATACTCTTTGAAATGTGTTAAGAAAAAATTGAACGTTTGCCCTGCTGTACGATGATCTCTTATCGCAATAATGCCTTTCCCGTTGCTATCTTTAGAGAGCAGGTCATGATCAATAGAGAATAGAGCATAATCGATTTTGTGATCTATTTTTTCTAAATATTTTAACTTGCTCCATATCCCAAATAAAGACTCTCCAGAACCAATAAAATGAAATGGAGGGGCGTCATTATTGATATAAGTGGCCCAGTCATCGCTCAAAAAACCAGAGGCTCTGGAACTTCCAAAAATAAAACTGTCATAATAAAGACTGTCCTTTTTTTGAATAAACATCTCCGTCGCTACTATATCACGATTGAGGGTAAATCCATCTATAGTGCCATCTTCTACGAAGTAAGAGTCATTGTGATTATGAATAATCTTAAATGGATCAAAAGCATAAAAAGCTACTGTGCTCAGCACAAAGGGCATTAAAAAAAGAGAGAACCTTAAAATAAATTTTGTCAACCTTCTACTTCTTTGTTTTTACAGAAAAGACTCGTGCAATAATGGCATCATCGCTGTTGCGAGAGATGCTACTGCTCACAAGGTAACTGTCTGTATCCAATCGCTTACATTGATGTAGTCTGTAAGTCAACTGATCACTCGGATTACAATTAGCATAATAAAATACATCCTTATAGGTAGTATAGTAAGACTGCTCCCATCTTGATGGGAGATTTTCTAATGTGTTAAAATACTGAGCCTCACAAAAGTCATTAATGATAGGATATGCCGCGAAGTACAATAAATTAACCCCATTAATATCATAATAAGGGTTAAGATTATACGACATCTCAAAGATGGGCTTTGTGTTCATATCCAGATCAAAAACATAGTCATCAAAAACGAGTTGTTCCAATACTTTTTTCTTCAATAACCTATACTCACTACCTATCTGCGGCAGCTTGGTCACTTGAGCTACCATGTTATGAGAGACCTCTGGTTCTCCCTTTGCTAACTTAGTATTGTCAGTGAGATCTCTTACAGAAAAAGTTGTCATCAGCCTACCTGTGGCGATTGCCTCGTCAGACTTTAATGTAACTTTACTAAAGTACATGGCGTTACCAAATCTTTCAATTTCGCCATCCAGATGGCATTCTGCATTTTCCCTAAAGGCCTTGAGTGAAGGTCGACTGTCTAGCTGAATGCGTACAAATGTGGCATATAAGCGATCATGAGTATCATTCTTCAAGTTGTAAGACTTGGTATTGAGTCCATCACATATCATTTTCCAATGTGCATCGCCTAATTCTTTAAATAACCAATTTTCAGATAAAGCCCCTAAGGCCATCTGAGGCATATTTACTATTATATTCTTTTTCAAAATAAGGGCTATATTCTTTTAACGATGTCACCCACGGTCACAATCATACCGTCAGCAAGTATATTGGTATTGTAGGCAAGGTCTAAATCTACTACTAGTTCGGCTATACTGATGGAGTCTAATTCCAAGTCATTTTTTAGATTCATTTCGGGTTGTATTTCTGAGATAGGTTTTATTCCAGAATTTTTCCGTACTCTATTTACTATATCCAGAAGGTTAGTTTTCATAATAACTTAAAATTGAAAATATATAAAATCTTGTTGATGGCCTGCATATCGCAGCATAGCAAATATGAGAGTGTAGTATACTGACCACCTTAAAATCCAAGTCCCTTTCCATTTTCCAATGGCTAGTCCAAAATCTTCCTTTCTGTTGATCCACTCAAAAACTAACATTACAAGAGCAAAAAACAACACAACCTTGCAACCCATAATGAATGGTAAGGCTCCATCCCATATGGGTTGGGTGAAGATGTGAGTTAAATAAGAAAAAGCCTTGTCGATACTTTCGGCTCTAAATAGGATCATACCCACCAACCATAACGCCATGGTTGTCATCCATCCAGTTATACTTATTAAGTAGGTGTTTTTTAGTATCTGATCCTTTCGACGCAATGATCTTCTTAGTAGATATTCTGATGCAACAATGGCACCATGAAATAAACCAAAAGCTACAAAAGTCCAGTTAGCACCATGCCAAATGCCTAGAATAAGAAATGTTGCAATTAGGGCTAGAGTAATTCCTCGTCTGCCCATTTTTTTCCATTTATGAGTGAGAGGAAGAAATATATATTCTCCTGTCCATGTAGAAAGGGTAATATGCCATCTACGCCACATCTCTGTGATAGATGTAGAAAAGAATGGGAAATCAAAATTCTTAGTTAACTTAAAACCCAATAACTTGGCCAGACCTATGGCGATATCAGAATATCCAGAAAAGTCACAGTATATCTGTATGGAGAAAAGAACAGCTCCTAATATCAATAAGATGGAAGAGTAGGAATCTGGTGCATCAAAAATCAAGTTGACATACACCGCACACCCATCGGCAATTACCACTTTTTTGAATAATCCCCACAAGATCTGTCGTAAGCCTTTTTTTGTCGATTCTAAATCAAAAGACCTCTTGATCTCAAACTGTGGTAAAAGGTCTCGGGCTCGCTCTATAGGGCCTGCTACTAACTGAGGAAAAAAACTTACAAAAGCGAAAAAGTGTAACGAATTATCTGTCGGTTTTAGTCGATTTCGGTATATATCTATTGTATAACTTAATGTCTGAAAGGTGTAAAAACTAATACCTACGGGCAATATGATATTGAGAGAAATAGGGTCTAACTGAATACCAATCAATGAAAAAGAATCGATCAGGGAACCTACAAAAAAGTTAAAATACTTAAAAACACCTAATAGGCCCAAGTTAACCGCCAGACTTATATAGAGGAAGAGTTTGCGTTGTGATAAGCTAGTTGAATCATGAATTCTTCTGCCTAACACAAAGTCTACTGTAGAGCTAAGAATAATCAAAATCAAAAATCTTGGATCCCACCACCCATAGAAAAAATAGCTAGCTAGTAACAGAAAAACGTTCTGATATTTTAGGCTATGCTTTAATGCAAACCAATAAGTAATAAATACTACAGCAAAAAATATAAAAAATGGTGCTGAATTAAAGAACATTAATGATTTGGTTCGATCAGGTTTATGGTAAACGACTCCAGAGTCACTGCATAAGCATTAAGGATATTTGAATCCGCCTGGTCAAACCTCACAAACTCTGGATCACTAATCTTATCAGAATCAATAATTATAGAATTGCCTTTTACTCTTGCCCTTGAAGGCAAAAATTGGCCATTTTTAGACGCAATGCTAAAGCCAAAAACATATCCATGGTTATTTTTGACATTCCATGCAACCCCAACATTATCAAAAGTGATAATCACATTGTCATCTTCTATTCTCGCACCAATTATACTTGGGCTTTTATATAAATTTTCCTCAGAAAGAGTTGCTTGAAAAGGCGATGCTGGCAATCCTGCCGAATTATAAATATTAAGTTTTCCTGGGTTGTTTGCCCATCCATATCTGATATAAACAGGGTCTGCTATGGCTTTACAAGACACTATGACTTTATTATCTTGAAGCTCCGCATTAGCCCACATATATCTTTTATCCTTGCCTGCTAATGCAAAACCATTTATATACCCATATTTATTATCTGTAGAAAGACCACTTCCAATATTTTTAAATTCAATATTGACAATATTATTAACGATACTAGATTTTGAATAAGTAGGACTAAGAGACACAATATCATGATTATAGGCTATACCTCTAGCTGCTAAAACCAATCTTTTCGCTAAGGTTGTTTTATCCTTAGGATGTAGGTTGTTTTTATCTCCGATATCAATTGATACAATTTGAGCAGTATTCTTAAGCTTCAATGCCATGGATTGTGAGTCCCTTAACTTTGCCCAGATACTTTCCGTTGGGAATTTATATGAAGGGCCAAAATTTGGAAGTTGCACAAATAGGAATGGCAAGTCTGGATCTTTCCATGACATTCTCCAACCATTAATTAATTCTTGAAACTTTACAGCATACTTAGATGCATTTTCTAAAGTTCCTGTATCACTTTCACCCTGGTACCAGAGAATCCCTTTGATAGGAGTTTTTACAAATGGGTTAACCATTTTGTTATAAAGAATGGAGGTGATATTATGAGGAGTAAGGTTGTGACCAAGTTCAGAATAAGATTCAAATCGATATTTCCAAGAAGGAGATAGTGCTATTTCATTTCTTGATGGTTTAAAAACAAATTGTTTTTTCTTTCCTACAAAGCCGCCCATAATTTTATTGCTCACTATTCTCACAGCTATAACATTCGTTCCTATTCTCAATATCTTATTAGGCACTAGATATTCAGAAATAGGAGCCGATGACTTTACATTTCTCTTGATTAGAAATCCATTTATCCATATACTATGTGGATTAACTATCCTACCGAGACTCAGAACACAATCTTTCTCAATATCATCAACTTCAAGTTCGATCTTCTTTCTGTACCATCCTGTTCCTTTTAAAGAATCAATAACAGGAGTAGTAATTTCGCTCCAATCAGATTCATCTAAATCTAAATCCGCCCATATTGGATTACAGTTGTCTATACCTCTGTGGTATCCTTCTATTCCCTGGCTCCTATTCTTTTCTCGTTTAATAGATTCATTATCAAGACGATTGGAATAAGAGTAAGTACGATATGAGTTAGATAAAGAGGTTTGTGATCTCATCCAATTGGATATTCTACTCCCTCCCCATGAACTGTTTATTACACCAATTGGCACATTGATACTTTTTTCCAAATGTTTTGCAAACAAATAGCTCACCGCAGAAAAATTGCCAACGTTGTTCGGACAAGTTTTCTCCCATTTTCCATAATCAGTTGACTGTTCTGGAGTATATGAATAATCATTGGGTGTATGAAAATATCTAATATTGTTATTTAGAGATTGCTCTATTACTGAATCTGCTCCGGTGGTTTCGTTTACGGTCATTACAATATTAGATTGACCTGCACAAAACCAAATATCTCCTATTAAGATGTCGTATAGTAATACTTCTTCTTCACCGCTTTCAACAATTAGCTTATAGGGGCCTCCTGCCATCTCTGGAGGTAGTATGACTTCCCAATGTCCTTCTATATCACTGATAGTAGTATATTTTTGACTTCTGAATTCTAGATTTACTTTTACGTTTTCTGTAGAAGTCCCAAAAATTTTAATTGGCCTATCTCTCTGCAAAACCATGTGATTTGAGAATATGGGGTTTAATCTCAGTTGTGAAAATGAAGTAGACATACAAAAGCAAAATATAAGCGACAGAAATCGCCGATCCCACCACCGGCAGAAAAAGTAACTAGTTAACAGCATAATATTTTCTTGCGTTTGTTGCCCAGGACAGTCAAATTACAGTAACAATTATGTCAGTACTTCATTTATGAACTTAGGATAATTGACAGTTGCATTGTATTCTTCGTTTACCTTATCATATGCTGATTCTCTCATCTGGCCATAGACATAATCATCTTTATCTATTAGCTCCTTGATCTTTATCGCCACTTGTGTTGCAGATATTGATGTAGGCACAGGTATTCCATTGTGTTCATTTACTATTTCACCCACTCCTCCAGTAAGAGTAGCTAGAGCAGGAATGCTTCTGCTATTTGCTTCCATGATGGACACAGGTATACCTTCAGAACTACTGAGGTTGATAAATAAGAAAACATCATTGGTAGAGTAATATTCTAATACTTCAGGATTGGACACATTACCTTTAAAATGAGCTGTAGTATTATCAGAAAAATCGTTAACAATTTTTTCTATATTATTCTTAATAGAGTGGTCTCCGTCGCCAAAATGTATCCAATTTATCACTATATCAGGACAAAGCATACCTAGATGTCGCATACTTTGAGCTATCTTTTCTACATTTTTAATAGGTCTAATTCCTGAACAACTTACAATAACGATTGGTCCAATATTGGCGACATATGCTTTTGATTTTTTGGGTATGACTACGCCCAGTTTATAAGTGGCAATATCAGTAGTCGGCATATCAGGATATTTTTCTTTAAGATAATTCTCTCCGTCAATAGATATTGGACACAGTTTGTTAAAAGATGTTAATAAAAAACGTTTAAATGGGTGATAACCTTTTTTATTAAATTGTTCATACAGATCATATCTATGGGCACGAGCAACTAGCCTTGTGACTTTATTTTTTTTTGCTAGGGCTGCTATTGCCATTGCATGCCCACCAAACCAATAAGAATATAGAATAGTTTCCGAAGCGTCATTCTCCAAAAACTTGAGCGCTGAACCATATTGATTCATTAACGATCTCATAATTAAACCTATCTCAAAGAGACGTAAAAAATCACGAGGATGGCTTACAACTTCTGACCAAAACCATGAAGATCTGCAGACGCCCAAAATTCTGATCATCAAATGCTTTCTTGGATAAGATTGAACAGGATATGAATTGCAATTGTCAGCCAGTTCTCTGGGAATGTCTCCTGTTTTAACCTCAAGAGGAATAATTACTATTTTACTAAACGTATCTGACAAGTATGGCAACTCGGTTTCTAGAAACTGCTCTCCATTACCATATGGATAACTAGAAGTAAAAAGTACCAGGGTAGTATTAGGCATTAAATATATTGTTCTGTAGTCTCTACTTTTTAATAATAAAAGCTACAGTGTCCATATACTGCATAACCGGGCTACTTATATTGTTTTTAGACAGATAGTCGTGAACCGCTTTAGTACACCCTTCCCATGTATAATAATCATCTATTATTATAATACCTCCAGTTTTAACTTTAGGATAAAGGTTATTTAAGCACTGTATTGTGGATTCATACCAATCTCCATCTAAACGCAATATTGCGATTTCTTCCTTAAAATCGTAGCCAGGCAGAGTATTCTGAAACCACCCTTTTATGGTTTTCCAATTTTTTGTTTTTGATAAAGCCATTGCGGCTTGAGCATCGCTCTCCTGTGCATAGCAATTGTCTAAATATGCTTCTGCTTCTGTATCATTCTGCCACTCTATAGCCGATTTTCCGTCAATTTCTTTAGCAGGAGGGAGTCCTTCAAAACTATCAAAAAGAAAGTAATTTCTATTGTTATCATCTAATAATTCTGCCATGCCTGCGATCATCCCTCCTTTCCAAGTACCACACTCCACTATACAGCCCTGCACGTTCTTATATCTTCTAACTAGGCTGAGGTTCCTGAGAAATTTATACTCTTTACACATTGTAAATGGCTCGTATTTGATATGTATTCTTATTAATCCAGAATCAAAGGAATTATACTTACTTAAGGCTCTATTGGTAACCCAAGATCGTATAATTGGAATTCTTAATAAGAATTCTTTCATGTAGTGAATTTCTTTGATATTGCGTAAATATTAGATTTGATTAATAAGTAATCTGCCCTTTGGGGAATGATCATATCATAATAAGTCGCTGTAGTAATTTTCTTCATTTTTAAAACAAGATAAAAAGTCGAAAATAAGTAAGAAAAACTACTTGCTATTGCAGCCCCTATCGAACCATATATCGGTATCAGAATAATATCAAGTACTAGAGTGATTACCAGACCTATGAAGGCTGACATCATATTAATTTTCATGTTATTGGTACCTGCCAAAAAACTACCATATACTACAGATAGGCAAAATGGTATTGTACCTATTAGCAAAATGATAAAAACAAAAGCGGACTTAGCAAACTCCTGTCCATAAAGAATGATGATCAAATCTTCCATAATAAATACAGACAATAATGCTACACAGCCACACAGTATCAATGATAATCTTCCTATAGCCAAAGTTTTATTTATCATCTCTTGTGGGCCCGTTGCAATATATGGCAGAAGTACAGATGCTATAGCCTGAGGTAACACCCACAACATTTGTGCTAGGTTACCACCCAAAGCATAGAGTCCCAATTCTGTAACACCCGCATATATATCTACTAGCCAAAGGTCTATACGATAATTTAAAAATTGTGCCAAATTGCCCAAATACGCTAAACTCGCAAAACCAAATAACTTTATTACAGTAGTTCGATCAATAAACTTTGTAGTAAAAAAATAAATTTTATAATAAAAAAGACATCCTACATTTATAATAAAACCAAAACATGAAAGCCCTACGTATGCAATAAAAATATACTTAATAGGAATTTGCCAAAAAGTCTCATTAGTAAAATATAAAAAGCCATAGGTCAACAATGACACGCAAACCATAAAAACTTGAAGCGTATTAAGTAGTTTAAATTTTTTTAATGCCGAGTATACTGCCATAGAATGGTTACCGATGATCATTAGAACTATGGATATGCAGAGCAACAATTCATATAACAATGAATTTCTATTTTTATGAAGAAAAACACTGGTGTCATAATTAGAATTATATAAATGGACGACTACAAAGAAAAAAAATCCTGCGACAATGGCATATAGGCTTAAGGTGTTAAAATACTTGCTAAAATCCAGTTCTTTTCTAGCTCCAAAATAGGTTACAGCAGGTTGTAAACCAAGGCCAAAAATCAAGGTAAACAATGAAATTGAAGCAATAAAGATGGCCATTTCTCCTTTTCCTCCTACTCCCAACATTCTTGTTAGAAAAACAGAATTAACAATGCCTAAACCGATTGAAATGATCCTCGTCCCAAAAGTACCTACTATATCCTTTTTCAACAGTTTTCAATCTTTCGGTTGTAATATTCTTTATACCATTCAAAAGAATAAAACAGTCCTTTTTTTACGTCAAACAATGGTCCATACCCAAGTAACTTTCGAGCCTTGCTAATATCTGCCAAACTATGTGGCACATCACCCATCCTCACTTTGGCATGTGTCGCAGCAACCGCCGTTTTAGATACTTCCTTGATGTATGACCAAAGCTCATTCAAGGTCGTACGCTTTCCATAAGCAATATTATATATCTCATTTTGAGCTTTATCGTTCACCGGAATCTGCATTGCTTGTATATTGGCTTCTACCACATTATCTATATACGTGAAATCTCTGCTATAGGATCCATCGCCATTGATTGTAGGAGCCTTTCCTTCCAATGCTGCTTTCATAAATAAGGGAATTACTGCTGCATAAGCACCATTCGGATCTTGTTTAGGCCCGAAGACATTGAAATACCTAAGTCCAATAAAATTCATGTCATACAGATCAGCAAATACTTTGGCATATAGCTCACTCACATACTTTGTAACTGCATAAGGAGAAAGGGGATTTCCTATTTTATTTTCAACCTTTGGTATGGTCTTGTCATCACCATACGTAGATGATGAAGCCGCAAATATTACTTTTTTTATTCCCTCTTCTTTGGCTGCTGTATAGACATTTAATGTACCCGTTATATTCACTGCGTTTGTAGTGATTGGGTCTTTTATAGATCGGGGTACTGATCCCAGTGCAGCTTGGTGACTTACGATATCCATTCCTTTGCATGCTTTGACACAGGTGTCATAGTCTCTGATATCACCTTGTACAAATTCAAACTTAGGATGACCTATAAGGTCATTTATGTTATGTCTAAATCCTGTAGAGAGATCATCGAGCACTCGTACATAAGTAATGTCATCTCTACTTAATAATGCTTCGGCAAGATTAGAACCGATGAACCCCGCACCTCCAGTAATTAATATCTTCATTTAGCTTGCCTGGTCAAATCTTAAAATAAATATTTTGTGTAGCCAGTGTCTTTTTTTACTCTTACTATAAACTTCAATCAAAATTTGCAATCTTCTTTTGCAAAATCTGGAATTCTTTCTACCATTTCTTTCATTTGCCATTCATCATAGATATGTGAACTCAAGTTTCTCATTTCAAGCATTTCTAACCACAATGGTTCATTTGTAATAAGATGGAACTCAAAAGCTTTTTTAATACATTCTCGAGGGCTGTAACATGGACTTCCTTCGTAGTCCAAATATCTCTTTATGGCTTTCCAGGCCAATTCCCAATTGAATTCAAATCTCTTGATACTTATATCTGTAAAAGCATCACTATAGCCATCTTCTTTATACTTTTCTTTTCCCGCTAAAACCTCCTCTAGTTTTAATAATGTCCTGTTCAGATTATATAAAGAATCTTCGACCTTTAGTTTCTTAGAAGCAGAGTATATCACTTTTCCCGAAGATTTTACCCTATTGGTCATTCTAGAATCTGTTTTTGATATATTCTTAATATCGATTTTCATCAGTGTATCTAAATTAGATACGGCTTTCAAAATATTAGATTTCGCTTCCATTGATATGTTTTCACACATATACGCTATATCTAGATCACTTCCTGAATACCAGTCTTCTCTAATTCTAGACCCATATACCCATATTCTATCGGGATCACAACACCCTAATATGATGCTTTTTACTTTTTTTATTATTTGTGTAGTAGTCATTTTAGATTCTAAGCCTCATTTGGGATGAGTTTAAATAGAAAAGGAGTGCATTTCAAATTGTTGTTAATTACCTCAGAGCGGTAACCATACTTTAGCAAAGTAATAATATATAGCTAGCTTTGGCAAAATTATTATGGTCAGAAATTGTGGGTCAGAAATCTTTAATCTAAAAACATTGAAGCCACTTCAAAACCACCTGAAATCAAAAAATCGGAGTTTACCCTATATAATCACAATCTCCAGTAATCTACTTCTTTTGTACGGCCATATATCCCCTTAAGATCAAACAAGATTCCACTCTTGTTCATCTGTTCTTTTAAGTCTGTAATGTTTTTATCTACGTACTCTCGATGAGCCACTGCAACAATAATCGCATCATATTTATAATCTGTTCTTGAAAGCATTTCTAACCCATATTCATGTTTTACATCGGCAGCAGATGCATGAGGATCAATAATATCTACTTGTAAGGAATAATTTTTAAGCTCATGGATCAAATCCACAACTTTTGAGTTTCGTATATCTGCCACATCTTCTTTGAATGTAATCCCTTGTACCAACACCTTACTACTTCCAGGGTTTTTGCCTTTTTCTATGAGTTTCTGCACGAGTTTTTTAGCGATAAATGATGGTACAGATTCATTGATACTGCGACCATTGAGAATCATCTTGGGTGTAAAGCCTAGTTGCTGGGCTTTGTATGTCAGGTAATAGGGATCTACGCCAATACAATGCCCTCCTACCAATCCTGGAAAAAATTTAAGAAAATTCCATTTTGTCCCAGCTGCTGCTAGCACCTCCCTGGTATCTATGCCTATACGGTCAAAAATCATGGCCAGTTCATTCATCAATGCTATGTTGATGTCTCGCTGGGTATTCTCGATAACCTTGGCCGCTTCTGCTACTTTTACTGATGGAGCTACGTATATACCAGCTTTGATAATGTGACCATATACCGATTCTATTTCGGTAGCGGCTGCTGCATCACAACCTGATACTATTTTTAATATTTTAGTAAGCGTACGCTCCTTATCTCCGGGATTGATTCTTTCTGGAGAGTATCCATATTTGAAATCTTCCCCTGCTTTCAGACCCGAACATTGTTCTAAGATAGGAATACATTCCTCCTCGGTACAACCTGGATATACTGTGCTTTCAAAAACCACATAATCTCCTTTTTTGAGAGCATTCCCTACGCTTTCTGTAGCTTTCTTGAGCGGTGTGAGATTGGGCACTTTATATTCATCTATATCTGTAGGTACGCCTATGATGTGAAAATTAGCGTCTTTAAGCTGTGCGGCATCAGCGGTAAATACTATATCAGTATGATTAAAAGCACTACGATCTAGCTCCTTACTAGGATCGACATTATCATTCATGAGATCTACTCTAGATTGATTGATATCAAATCCTATTACCTTAAAATGCTTGGCAAATTCTAATGCCAATGGTAGGCCTACATAGCCTAGGCCAGTGACACTTATGGTTTTGGTTTTGGTTTTTAGTTCTTGGTAAATGTTCATTTATCTTCTAAATACAATTTTGAAAAGCAACTTCTCAAAGTTCTAATACTATTTTAAACTCTTCCCTCAATTCTTTGAATTCAACCATATTTTTTTATGGCACAATGATGAGCCCACTCCGGAAACACACAAAATCAAAAAAGTTTCTTTTGGCGATCTTTATATTTTTTTCAATTAGCTGATACTCAGGC
>JAZGFD010000082.1:0-10931 GCA_036479115.1 Saprospiraceae bacterium
CACGTAAAATCTACACCCTTCTGAAAAAGAAGAAATACATTTAAATTAGGGCAGTTTGTATTTGTATAATTTATAAATTCTGCCCAATAAGTATTTATGAGTCCACTCCCGAAACAGACATTTTTCACAAAATGAGTTATTTTGGATGAGATTTACCTTTTTTGAGATTCGGTGATGCCTGAGTATCAGCTAATTGAAAAAAATGTAAAGATCGCAAAAAGAAACTTTTTTGATTTTGTGTGTTTCTGGAGTGGGCTCATCATTGTATCCTAGAGTAAGAACCAATATTATTTTACTCCCCAAAAGGTTTATTTTTTTCATCGTTTCCACAAATAGTTGCCCAATGTTCTACCTCTTCACTTCTATAAAACTCGTCTTTATCATTCTTGATTTCGGGCCCCTGATAGAAGATAGTATTAAGCATAGGCTCTTCTCGGAAAGTATCCAAAAATTTGCATTCTTTTATTATACTTCGTAAGTAATTTAAGTGAATTTCATCAGGATATCTTTTGATTTGATAGTCTAATAAAACTTCGGTTACAGTATTAAAATATGTAATTGGCCCCAAAGACAGCACCTCTGTACAGCCATCTCTTCTCCTTTTAAGATTAAGCTCAATTGCTCTTTTATGTATCAAGTTTTTAGAGCAACTTATCATCACATCCTGTGAGAAATCAATGTCATGATGCATAGGAAGAATGCATTTAACGTCCTTATTGATTATATTTTTTAGGGGAATATTGCAAAATCGATCCAAGTCCATATAGACACCTCCTTCATTATAAATTTTGAGGAGTCTCCATAAATCGGTTTTTTCCACAATGTGCTTTTCTTTAATGAGCTTATAATCTTCGCTGCCCACATGTTCTCTTATGTAAGAATCAATTTCTTCATCGTTGCTTATTTCAAATTTGTATTCTGGATTTAGTTCTTTCAGTTGTAGGATTCCATACTTGATAATGTTGTAGTCTTTATTGAGGATATTTTTATTTTTCCATGCAATATGAATGTTCTTTTCAATGGACTTATAATTTGAAAATATATTGTTTAAATTCTTTACTCTTGAATAAATGTTGACTCCAGAATAGGCAATTTTTTCATTTACTTGAAAGCATTTTTCACTAGACTCAGTAATATGATTTTCGATTTTTTGTCTTACAGAATCAAGGTTTGTTAAAAGCTCTATTCCGAGGTGTTTCAATCCAGCCCAAAGTTCAGAAGCTTTTAAAAATGAAAAATGTTCAAGGCGTATATGACAATATTGGTTTTGAACTATTTGATCAATGACATCTATTACGTTTGCACTTGCTGGAAAATCTAAGGTAAAATCTGGTAAATATTCATAATCAGTCATCATAAGTCCGAGAGAAACATCTTCTATGAGATCATATCTGAGTTTTTCTTTATTGCTCACAAGGCGCTGCACTTCTTTCTTATTGAGGAATATTGCTGGGCCAGCTACGAAACTGTTGCCTTCATAGGTATCTAATTCTTCTAAATTTTTAATACTTTTATCGGGTCCTATACTGTCCATTAAAAATAACTCTTGTCGCAATGTATCGCGCCAAACACTTGATCCAGAGTAGATTATATCGTTTTTAGTTAGAATAAAATTTTCAAACCTACTGATATGCATTATACAGTTTAGATTGGTTTTAAAAAAGATATCATAATCATGTTGCAACAATTCGTAAGCATAAATTAATTTGCTTAAGACTCCAGGTATTATTTGGCAGCCCTCTTCGGGTTTGAAAAATCCATTGAAATCTGTGTTGTTATCAATAATGATATTACCTTGAATGATTCCAAATGGGCTAACATCTTCTCCCTTTTGAAAAAGAAGAAATACATCTAAATTAGGGCAGTTAGTATTTGTGTATTTTATTAATTCTGTCCAATAAGTATTAATATAATGTATATATACCGGCTGGTTAGTAGATGCTATGACTAAAACAACTATACGTTTCGATACCAATTTGTATTAATTTATACATGAGCAATGTATGAAAATTCTTTTCAGATAAATAACAATGAAATAATGATGAGGTCAATTAGACGACTTATTTTGAGATAAGACAAGACAATAAGCTCAGACATAGCCTAGCTATGGCGAGCATTTTTAACGTAGTATACTATTAAAAGAAGGAGCATAAATTGCTTCACTTATTTTTTAAATGTTTCCAATAGAATAAACCTGACGATGCCTTCTTTAAAAATACTTGTATGGGCTATTCATGAATCACATGACTATATGCGTCAAATGACATCTTCATTTTTTGATACAGCAGAACTTTATGATATCAAACCTGAATTATTTGGTATCGGCCACCAATTCAAAGAGCACAAGCAAAGGTTATGGATTCTCTATGACTATTTAAAAAAAATAGACCCAAATACTGTAATCCTTTGTATGGATGGCGCGGATACCCTATTCAATGACGGAAGTCTATCTATTCTACAAAAATTTCTGGACAAAAAGACAAGGATATTGATATCTGCTGAAAAAGCATTTACCTATCAGTATGAGGAATTCAGGATTAATTTTGATAGCCTAAAGTCAGAATATCGTTATGTCAATGCAGGAACCTTTATTGGGTATGCAGGAGATCTTCTGGAAATGCTCCAGGATATATTCGAATACAATAAAACGTATTCTTCAGCTAATGACCAGGGATTATTAGGAATATGGGCCCATGAAAATCTCCATGACGAAAACATAGTTCAGTTAGATACTGGCTGTGACATTTTTTGGGTAACAACTTATGATTGGTCCGTGCTTGAGAATATTGCAAATCATGATAATATTATCTTTAATCCGAATACAAAATCACGCCCAGGAATAATCCATAATGTAGGAAACAATGATGCCACAAATAATAGAGCCTTTACTGCTGCATTAAATAACATCCTTGCCAAAGAAAAAAACAAACAATGTCGAGTGTTCATTCTATCTCCATTAGTGGAAGATCCGGAATACAACTTATGGATTAAGAAAGAAAACGAATATGACGAAAGAGAACCAATATGGTACCAGAAAAAACATCCGTATGTCTCCATGTTTTTTTATGGTACTTCCAAAAATCAAGGTTCAGAAAAAATTATTAATACCAGTTATATTGAAGAAGCAATTCACCTTCTTACTTCTCAATATTATGTTGACTACATCGTCCACATTCCCAAAGGATACTATTTTGAAATAAATCAATTATACCGTTTCATTTCAAATGAATTTGACAGTCAAAAAGAAATAAAAGGGTCGGATTCACCAAGAACGGAATCATTTATTTTTTTTAACGAGTCCTATTATCCATTTAGGGAAATCCAAAATATAATAGAATATTCAACTGCTAAGCTAGACGACATTGTTGAGAGTGATTTGGTTCTTTCACAAGACAGACCTTTGTCCAAATATCTCAGCCAAAAACCCAATTCACCTTTTGATGTCATATCTCTTGGTGGATGGTGTGGGCCTGCAATTGCTCTTAATAATATGGGTATTCGGGTTGAAGCAGGCCCTTTCTGTATGATTCATTCTACAATAGAATGTTTAATACAAGTTTCAAATGGAGAAATATCACCATATTTTGAGGTAGAGAAGAATACACTATTTCCCCATCACGACATACAAGACCCTGAAGTCTTATCAAAGATGAAAGAAAGATTAAACAAATATGTCACCAGATTAAAAGATCCAAAGCCCATACTATTTGTACGCACCATTATCTCTAATAATCATGAGGAATCCTTTCAGAATATGATCGATTTTATGGATTTACTTCGGAAGAAACACAATCGTAAAGATAGGCTACTTCTACTTTTACACGATCAAAAAATTGGAACAGTCAAGGTCAAAATGCTTACATCCAGAATAATGGTATGGGCAGCAGAAGGAAATGTAGGATGGCATGTTCCAAACAGAGAAAGAATATTTCAAAATTACGCCAAAGCTATTGAATATTGCTTGGAGGATAACCATTGGAAAAATGATATTCCTCAGATAAAATCTCATTTAATTGTAAATCATCATTCTTCAGAACTAGGCAAAAGTTTATTTGAACCAATTAATGAAGGTGATTTGAAATGGTAAGGCAAGTCGTCAAAGTATCCAAAACTTAACGTTGATTAGCTTATCGGATTATTTCAACTGAAAAAATTCAGACTTTAACTTTATTTGAAAGGGTAGGATAGTTAATAATAACGGTCGTTTGGGTTGATCCCTTAATCCCCCAAAAAAAGCTTATTCACTTCAGCAGTATTCAATGCCCAATTCATGTCATAAAACTCATCAGCACTTTCAGAATCCTTTAATATTATTAGTTCTTGTACTTTATCTTTCAACATCATTAATTAACCCACCTACTTCCATTAGGTGGTATTTGAGTTTAATCTAGTGCTGTGTCAAGTATAAATTGACGGGTAACTTTGGCATCTTTTGAACCTGCTCTTTGTTAAAAATACTCGCCATATCTACTTCTATGACTGCGTTTTTTGCCTCGTTCAGGATCAAATTATGCGCAAAGCCAACCCACCATTTAACACATGACAGAGCACTAGTGAAATATTGAAATATTCCCAATTTCTGATTATAGTTGCTAACCTTAGCGATAAAAGTGTGGCTTGTTATAAGGCAGATTATTTAGTTCTAATTGAAGCAATATTCACCATTTCTGATTTTCTAATAGAAAAGTGTTCACAAAGGAGGGGGCAACTCTGGTTAATTGGGATGAAGTACTTAGCATCTACTAAACAATAGATGGAAACGACAATATGATTCAATCAAAATGAAAACATGGTTATTAATGCCCAGGCTATGATGGAGTCAATCATAGACTACGGAGATGCATGGGCTGACAAGTCGATTACCAACTCACTAACATTTTTTCACAGCACGTGAATCGAAATCAATTCCTGCATATTTCATATAACTTTCAAGAGACCTCGAAATTCCTAACCCATGGTGATCTGAATCAGTATTTCTATCTATCACTAAATTTTTCAATTTGACCATAGACATTTCATGTAATTTTTTTACTTGCTGTATTTCATGGGTATTATAATGTTTGACAGCTTCATCAGATGTTTTTCTATGCCAAGACACTATTTGGCTTGGCGAATAAAGATCATATCCTGAAGTATAAGAACGTATAGAAATTGCCACCTCTTCACCTAAATAATACATCTCAGGGTCAGGATATACTTCACTGATCCATCTTCCATCAGTAAAAACAAATGATGAATCTAATACAGGAATCTCGATATTCTTATATCCTGTAGATTGTACATGATTAGCATAGTCAAACCAATATTCATCTGTTATACCTACAATTTCAGGTATATTGATCATATCCAATTGATCATCATAGTCAAAGCCAATGTCAGCCCCACCATTTCTAGGCACATTAAAATCAGGAGGCAGATATGAAATTATCGGCTTGTCAGATTTATCTAACAGAACATTATAATCATTGATCAACAATTCATCCCAATCCTGTATAAATCTTATGTGTGAATCAATTTGCAGGCAAAATTTTTCATTGTTATAAAAACTCATCGCCTTGCTTCGTGCCCACCCCACTCCTTTTGAACCCCTATATGGTTGCCTATCAATTTGTATCGAATATTTCGATGCTAGATCATCAATTAAGTTAGATTCTTTAGAAGTATTCATATCATATTGCCAGCAAATGCCAAAAGTCAAATTATCAGGATATTTTGCTTTGTCAATACAACTTTCAATAGTATTAAGAATGTCAATATCTAAGTATGCGCTGATAGAAACATATATACGAAAGTACTTTGTTACTGGACGGAAATTATGGCCTAAGTACACTTCTAGTTCATTCAGAGATCTCTTGTAATGACTACCAAAAAGCACTTGATTTACGCGATCAATGGAATGGTCTTTTATTTCATTTTCATTAAAATCCTTGTACCTCTTCCCTGTTTTTTCATTCTTAAAGTTATAATTGTGCCATACACAAGCCTCAGATCCTAAGCGAAGGTTGTATCCTTTCAAAAAACTAATATGAGTGAGTAGGTCTTCTTCACCATTAAATACTACATCATCTGGCAATTGTACATCTGATACCCAACTACCTGATGCAAATAAAAACCCTGCCGAACACCACTTCATGTTTACTATATCAAAATCAGACAAAGACTCACCATTTTCTGGCGTCAGCCTGTTGTCATTCAAATCATCGGATAAGAATTTCTTTATTCGTAATGGACTATTTGTAGACAGGTCTAAGTAATTTTCAGTCACATCAGAAATATTAAAATTATTCGGGTAGGTAGTGATGACCACATTATCTTCCTCAATACTTTTATGCTGATGTATGAGAATATTATCCCAATTTTTCTTAAATCTACTATGAGAATCAATCTGTAAATAATAGTGTTCACTTTGAAATAATTCTCTATTTATTCGATTACGCGCCCAAACGACTCCCTTAGAATCTTTTTTGCTCGTATAAAGTATTTTTATATTTTCAAATTCTTCAGAAAGCAGTTTTTTATAATTTTGCCCATTGTCCTGTATATGAACTCCCAGAGTGACCCTCTGTGGATTAGATGCCCTGGCTAAAAGATTCTTGATTGTTGGAATGAGTTGTGAATCACAATATGAAGCTATAGAAACAAATATCGTTTCATCCTGAAGATCATAACCACATTTATATTCTCGTGCCCAATTTGCAATAAATTGTTCTTCATTGATAAAATCACATTGATCCTTTTTGGAGTACTTTTCTGTATTAATGTAATATTCTTTGTCATCGATATCCTGCATATATCCTCTCAATCGATATACATATGATGATAAGGTCGACAATTTCATGCCAACAAATTTGATAGATCGAGTACATATCAATTGCTCAATTATAGGAATCCAATTGGCATCAAAATCATCAACCTCGATACGCTGTCTTAAGTCAGAATAAAATACCACATTATAGTAGCCCAACAATGGCTCGAAAAAGTCTTTTTCTTTATGATCAGTTGCTATATATAGTTTTGAGTTTTTTGGTATTTGATCTTGTATGTTTTCAAGTATTTCTTCGGCAGAGATATAAAGATCCTTGTATTGAAAATCATTTCTGCGAACATGTAGAGCAAAGTATTTCTGATCTCCTAGGTGGTTAATAAATTGCCATGCCACATCGAATATTTCTCTTTTATAGACAACATGCTTTGCTATTATTTTTTTTAGTTCTTTTTCATATGAAGTATAAATGGAGAGATAAAAATTTCCCAATAGATTTTCATCCAGAAATATGATTTCTTCATCATTGAAATAATCTTTGCTCTGAATTTCCTTTCTGCCTTTGAGAAATTGTGATGGAATAGGAATCTTCTCGAAATTGACAACATTGTTGACAATATCAAAATTTAAAATCTTGCTGTTATTCTTTGATCCTATTTCATCTGATGATATATTTATTTTCGTAGAAAGTTCATCATAATCTAGCACAGAAATTCCTAAATTGGATAAATCATAGAAATCTGAGAAAGCAGTTTGTCCTTCTAAAAGATACATATTGTAAGCCACCGGAAGTACTAGTGTTCTATCTGTAAGAAAGGCTAAGCATATACCTAGCTCCAGCGACATTCTAATATTATTAAAACCACCAGGCCAGGGTTTTACGACTAAATAACCTTTTTCTCCGGAGTAATTTTTCAGAATGTTATCAAAATTCCATTTTAAATGATAGATAAAATCAGTCCTTTGTTGAGACACGTTAATTAATAATTGTCTATCGATTTTATTCTTTGTTTTATATATTTCAATGCGTTGATTGGGTTGGAATGTATAGTCTTGTTTAAAAAATAGGTGTTCTTCTCCAGTTGATTTTATGATGTTGGGATAATGAATGATCTGACAAATGCTATCATCACCAGTTTTATTCCATGCTGTACATCTTCCAAAATGAGCCAGATATTTTATTTTGAGACCATTTTTCTTAGCGGCATAGTCAAGTGCCCACATATCAGATTCCCACTTCTTCTCATGTTCTCTTATTTTTAAACAATATTTTTTAAAATCATCTTTAATTTTTTCTAGAGTAGCGTATTGCAATACAAAAGGATACATAAAGGCTCTGCTCTCTTGTGGCCAATCGCGCAATGGTGTATAATCTTCCCAAAGCTGCCCAATAATTTCGTCGCTTTCAGGGTGGTAATTTACAGAATCAATGAAGATCATGTCTGGGTCTAAAAATAGTAGAACATCTTCTTTTTTAAACAATTTATTTTCAGCTAGCCAATAAAAGGACTCAAACTTATTGGGAATTCCACCCCACCAATCACCATTTTTTTCTTTCCATTGATGTGCCCAATCAGGCAGGTTAATAATCTCTACATCCTCATCAAATTGAAAATCGAACTCTTCATTTTGATGTAAAATGTCATTTGACATTAACAAGATTAATTTACCTTTTTGGTTTACCTTTTTGCGTGACCAGTCTAATAGTTCTAATTGCCATTTTTGGTATTTGCACCTACTAGTACTTACAATGATGTAGTCCATCTAAGAAAGGTTGATGAAATGCACAAAAAGGTTAGAAAAGTATTCGCCTTTCAAAGGTTTTATTCTCCCATGATCCAAAATTGCACTTTCATAAAGTATCATTTCGCCGGGTTCCAAATAAAGTTCATGTTCTACTCCCTGATGATCATCTATTTGTAACGCCCATGGTTCATCTACTTTCTGGTCTATATTAAGTATACCGCTGACTATTCTGGTCTCAAATCCATCAGTATGCTTCTTCAGTACGGCACCTTGATTATAGATTCTTATGCCATAACAATATGTTCTTTGAATGACTCGTCCTGACCAATCTTCCAGAATGCTCTGGAGGCCATCAAAAATTATAGTTTTCATCTCTTCTGTTAATTCTATCATTCTGGTTGGAAACTGTACCTCTTTGCTGGAGATATAGTCCCTTGCATGATCTTTTTCATTATTTGGATCAAATTCTGGAAAAGATGACGATAATCCCTCATCATAAAATTTCAAAACTGTGGAATAGAGTTCTTTTGGAATAGACAATTTTTTAAAACCTTCTTTTGTAATTTTAGGAATGTTACTCTTATCACCATATCTGGCATGAAGAATACCATCTACCTCTTCAATGCGCACGAGATATGGCTCTTTACCTTCTACCTGAATTGGCGTCTTAGTTTTAGAATGATGCTGATTTGCTAATTTTTGATCCTCTAGTGGTCTATATTCATTCTCTCTAAACCATTTAGTGATAATCATTTTCTTTCCCTTTATCACAGGTCTTCCCGAATGTAAAGTAGCATGATATTCTGCTCCTGTGCCATCAGAATTTTGCCAGATTACGGCAGTTCCTTTTATAGGTTTAAAGGACTTTCCAATTTGAGTGAATTCAGTATGCCCTCCTTCTTCCACATCGTTTAAATAGATCATGACGGTCCATGTCCTTTGTCCACTGGCTAAGCATTCATTGATATAAGAATCTTTATCAAAAAAATCTGTATGATCTTCAAAAAACTCGTTTTCATGATACAACTGCCCCTGTGAGGGTTCAGCATTTTTTTCTGAGGCTCCTAATTCCTGGCAAATTCTTTTTTCGACTATTTTCAGAGTCTCACTCTCGTCGAAATATGATGTGCTGCTTGTTCTTCCTTCATGATAGACAGATTTTTCAGTGCCTTGCCCTGTCACCATTGACTTCACGTTGTTTTGGAGAATCAAGGCGCACAGCTCGTCACATTCAAGTTTACTTAGAAAGTTAGATATAGTAAAAATATTTATACCCTGAAGATTAAAGACACTATTCCTTTCCAATTGTGATTCCTTTGGTGAAATTATTTAAAAGAGGGACCCGATATCCATCCCACTAATGATCGCCTTGTTCCTCGAGTCACCGGGTATACTTTATTTAGTAAATAGGACGGATAAAAAACTACATCTCCTTTATTTAGTTTGAATTTATTTTCTGTAGGGCCTAATAGCATAGAAAACTCTCCGCCATCATGGTCATCGTCTAATATACACTCAAAAGAAATTTTACGATTTGATGTCAATCCATCATGAGAAATATCTATATGCCAGTCATAATGTCCTCTATTACTGGCCATACCATGATATTCAGTATACTGAAAATACTCATTGACACCGAATAGGTCAAATGTCCAAATTGCTTTATTTAATTGCTCTATTTTGTCTACAAACTTTGTAAATAACCACCAGTTACTTTCATTCCATTCTAACCATTTTATGTCAGATTGTCTCAAAACAAGGGCGGGATTCGTGTTCCTTCCAAGTATCTTACCTTGTTCTACTCGAAGGCTATTCGCCATTTCAAGAACAAAGGAAATCTCATGTGGGTGTAAAAAATTAGGAACAATCTGAACTTGAGTGATTGGAATATTAGAACGTGTCTGTAAAAGATCGAAGTTGTGAATCATATGCATTTTAAGAGTATAAAGTAATGCAGAAGTAATAGAACACAATATACCAAGTAAACAGTTAATAAAAGATGGCTACTCAAGTGCTGTGCTTTTTTTAGTCAAAATTGAAACCACTTGGATAGTTATAATAAAAGGAGGTTAATATTTTTCAAATATTTGCCTGACTTTTAATTTTCTTTTGTTAAGGTAAGATGGCATGATATCAAAGTCCTGAGACAAATGAATTATATCCCTAAAAAGGCGGAGCTGTAGGCTTTAGAGTTGGGGCTGAATTAGCTGAATTAGGTTTTGGTGTCTCATAGATTCTGCTGACGGTTTTAACCAAACTTGTAAATGGATTAAGTAGAATGTATGATATAAGTGAGGCTTCGATATCAACACTTTTTTTGTCAATTTATTTCATGAGACATCACTTTGGAGTTGGCCCTGAAGTTGGTTTTGGAGTTGGTCCTGAAGTAGGTTTTGGAGTTGGCCCTGAAGTTGGTTTTGGA
>JAZGFD010000083.1:0-7847 GCA_036479115.1 Saprospiraceae bacterium
ATTAAAGCATTAAAACATTAAAGCATTAAAACATTAAAGCATTAAAACATTAAAGCATTAAAACATTAAAGCATTAAAACATTAAAGCATTAAAGCATTAAAACATTAAAACATTAAAGCATTAAAACATTAAAGCATTAAAACATTAAAACATTAAAACATTAAAACATTAAAACATTAAAACATTAAAGCATTAAAACATTAAAACATTAAAGCATTAAAACATTGAATCATTAGAATGAACACTTGGAGGTATATAGAAGAAGATAAAGTAACAGCATATTACGGACTTGCCGCTGATGAGTATTTAATGGATTTGTATTCTGACAAAGATGCTCATAAAGATGCCATACTAAGATTGTATTCTTACCAAGATTTTTGTTCATTAGTGGGGAGATTTCAGAATGTTCATGCTGAATTAGATCTTGAATCGTGTAAAAGACAAAATTCTCAATTTACACGACGCCTTACGGGGGGAGGAGCAATAATCATGGGAGATGGCCAGCTTGCATTATGTTTAGCCACTGCTAATACATTTCAATCAGAGAATACAAGAGAACTCTATCAATTGTTTTCTAATCCTATTATTCAGGTTTTGGATCAATTGGGCATTAATGCAGAACTAAAAGGTAAAAATGATTTGGAAGTAGATGGAAAAAAAATTGCTGGGTTAGGCATACATGTCAACCCTCATGGAGCGATACAATTTCATACCAGTTTACTTGTGGATTTGGATATTCCCAAGATGATGAGTGTATTGAATATTCCATTACAAAAAATAGGGGATAAGGCGCAAATTCATAAAGTAGAGCAAAGAATTACAACAATTTCTAGAGAGCTAGGCAGAAAAGTTACAGTAGCTGAGGTAAGAATTTTGTTGAAAAAGTGCTACGAATCCCAATTTGAGGTCAAGTTAGTTGAAGATGCTATAAGAAATAATGAAAAGGGAAAAATAGAAAAAATAGCTAACGATAGATACAAGAGCGATGGCTGGATATTTCAAAATTCACCACAACCTGATATGACAGGCATGGGGCTGAAAAAAACAAAAGCTGGATTGTTGCGCACATATGTAGCCTTGAAAGGAGAAACTATGAAAAGTGTCTTAATTACAGGAGATTTTTTCGGATTTGAAGAATTGTTTGGTCATATTGAAACTAAATTAAAATGGCACCCAATCGATCAATTAAAGATAAAAGCAGTAATAGATATGGCATTTGCAAAGTATCCTAAATCTAGTGACCTAAGTGCTGATGAAGTTTTCGATTCGATATGGAGAGCTACCATGGGAGCCATGAGGGAAGTGAAATATACATATAATGGTTCGTGCTACTATCCTAAGAAAAAAGAAAAAGACAAGACAGAAAAGAAAAATGAGGATAATATTTCTGTCAATTAAAAGAATTTTGAACAAGCAATAAAAAGATATAAATGGAATTTCCATTACCTACAATCGCACCCGTAGAAGAAAAAATGCTGAGCCCTGACTATGTGAGGCTAAGTGCTGCCAGTGCAATGGCTCTAGGGCTCCAATCAGGCCGATTTACAAGAGAATTTGAATTTGGAGGCATCAATCTATTATTAAATTATGACAATGGCTGCCTATCTGATTGCGCCTATTGTGGCTTGGCCAGAACACGTCCTGGAGACTACGAAGACAAATCTTTTATAAGGGTAGATTGGCCATTATTCGAAACAGATATGCTCATAGACCGCATGGCCAGATATGAAGTAAAACTGACACGGCTGTGTATATCAATGGTTACGCATGGATCGGCATATAATGATACAGCAGACATTACAGAGCGCATAACAAAAAAAATAAAAGCACCACTTTCATTATTAGTGGCTCCCCCTACATTAAATAGGAATAAGTTACAACATCTAAAAAATTTAGGAGCTGATATGATCGGAATAGGGCTAGATGCAGTAGAAGAAAAACTTTTTTTTAAGAGAAGAACGGACGTCCCAAAGGGAGGCCTAAAATGGAAAAATTACTGGGATATAATCAATTACTCTCGAGAGATATATGGTCCATGGAAGGTGAATATTCATACTGTAGTAGGTCTAGGAGAAAATGATATGGACTTGGTGGATTTATTCTATTCTCTTAAAGACAAAGAGATTTTGGCTTACCTCTTCTGCTTTAACCCAGAACCAGATTCAAGAATGGGCAATTTTCCAAAATCCACGATAACTCGATGGAGACGTATACAACTGGTCAAGCATCTAATAGAAGAGTATGGATTGGATAGACGTGATTTATCTTATGATGATGAAGGAAACATAAGTAAAATAGATGTGATAGGATCAAAAGTTAATAAGGTCATTAAAACATTAGATAACGGAGTGCCATTCATGACAAATGGATGTCCTGGAGAAAACGGAGAAGCAGGATGCTCTCGCCCTTATGGAAGCTATCGCCCCACAGAATCATTTCGGGATTTTCCTTTTCTTCCTGCTACCGATGATATGACACTAATAAGGCAGGAATTAAATTTAGAAGAATTGGTGAGGTGAAAGAAAGTAGGTCAAGATGGTGAAGCAGGGAAGTGCATAAACCGATTAAACAAGCTATCGAAAACCGATTAAGCGACTAATTTTATAAACGATTAAACATAAAACAATGAATATAATAGTACCTATTAAGCAAGTTCCTGATCTGGTAGAGGAGCTAGAAATAGATTCGTCAGGAAAAGATCTTGATCGTGAATGGCTTAAATTTAAAGTCAATGAATTTGATGATCATGCATTAGAGGAAGCCTTACTGCTGAAAGAAGAAAGTGGTGGCACGGTTACAGCGATTGCATTGGATAGTAATGACATAGACAAGGCATTGTATGCAGCGGCGGCAAAAGGTGCTGACAAAGTCGTAAAAGTAACGGGGCTGGATGGTAATGTAAGTAACCATGAAGCAGCTAAAGTTTTGGCCAATGCTATAGGGGAAATGTCTCCAGATTTGGTGCTAACTGGAGTACAGTCAGTAGAAGATCGTGATGGGCAGTTAGGTGTATTATTAGCACATTACCTCAAGGCTCCTCATATAAGTGTAGTAACAGGTGTGTCGATAAATGGTGACAGTGTTACTGTAAATAAAGAATATGGAGGCGGATTAGTAGCAGAATTTGAGGCATCTACACCAATAGTTCTTGGTATTCAGGCAGCACGAGAGACACCCCGATATGTCCCTGTAGCTAAGGTGAGACGAGCAATGCGATCTACTGACATGGTAGAAGTTGCTGCTGGAGAAGCAGGAGTATCAGCAGGTACGTCAATTAGTAGAATGTTTAAACCAGAAGGAGGCGGAAGTGCAGAGATGTTGACCGGATCTACTGATGATATAGCAAACAAGCTAGCAGAAATAATAAAGAGTAAAATATAATCTAAAAAGTAAAAAACAATGAGCAATAATATATTTGTAATAGCAGAACACATACAAGGTAAAGTCGAAGACATCACCTATGAAATGCTAGGCAAGGCAAAAGGCCTTGCAGAAAGTTCGGGTGGTGAAGTAGTGGCCATATTACTAGGCAGCGGCGTCAAAGATTTAGCTGGAGATTTTGCAGCTAATAAAGTGCTGTATGTAGATGATGCTCAACTGGCAGAATTTAATCCAGAAGCTTATTGTAAGACAATAGAATCTTTGGTATCTCAACATACTCCTAGGGTAGTTTTAGTGGGAAATACATCTCAGGGAATGGATATTGCTGCAGGTTTGAGTATAGCATGTGATATGCCTTTGGTGGCTTATGCCTCTGAGGTCACTTTAAATAGTGTAACCAGCCAATTGTATGGAGGTAAAATGAGTGTAGAATCTAATATTGATGGTGATAGATTTATCGCTTCTATTTTAGCAGGATCATTTTCAGCTGATGCAGGTAAGGGAAGCGGAGCTACTTTAGAAGATGCCGCAGCTCCTGATCTAAGTGATTTGAAAATAAAATTTACTAAACTTATCGAACCAGAGGGTGGAGATGTGGACATAACACAACACGAAGTACTAGTCAGTGTAGGCAGAGGTATCCAGAATGAAGATAATATACCGATTGTCCAAGCTCTAGCTGATAAACTGGGTGGAGCACTATCCTCTTCTCGCCCCATTGTAGATAGTAAGTGGCTGCCCAAAACAAGACAAGTAGGTAAATCAGGATTGAAAGTAAAGCCAAAAGTATACATTGCGGTAGGTATTAGTGGAGCTCCAGAACATATAGAAGGGATGAAGGATGCAGACTGTATCATTGCGATCAATACAGATGCCAAGGCCCCAATATTTGACTATGCTCATTTTGGAGTTACTGAAGATTTGTTTGATGTGGTTCCTGCTTTGGTGGAGAAATTGTAGGAAGAATTATTAGCGAAGTGTATTTCTGGTTAGGGGTACCTTTTTTTGAAATATTGTCCATATAGTGTCTGAACGAAAACCGTCGAATTTTATAAAATAGAATATTTTGGATGAGAATTTACGTTTTTGAAATTCAATGATGCCTGAGTATCAGCGAGTTGAAAAAAATTAAAATATGGCCAAAAGACACTATATAAAAGTAACCAAAAATCAACTGAAACAGAACGAGAGAAAGCGAGAATATCAATAAAATTGTTAACAAAATAAACATTTCAAAACAATGAACGAAGTAACCAGAGAAGTGTTCCGAAATTTTCCATTCTGGATGGAGATTACCTTTTACATTGTTGGAATATCTACGTCAGTTTTTTTTATTTATGGATTTTGGCTCAAGTATAAGAAATATCGTCGCGGACGTGATGCAGATAGGTTTAACAATTTGCCTGGTAGATTCATGAAAGCTTTGGGTGTAATGGCTTCTAATAAAACCATATATAAGCGTGATACCTATGCAGGCACAGCGCATTTGCTGATATTTTGGGGTTTTGTAGTGCTGTTTATTGGAACTGTTATAGTTGCCTTGGATCATGATTTTATCGAACCAGTTTTTGAGTATAGATTATTACAAGGCACATTCTATAGATGGTTTTCTCTGTTTTTAGACATTTTTGGAACATTGTTCATCATTGGAATATTAATGATGATGTTCAGAAGAGCTAAGAAGCCTGCTCAATTGGATTATAGCAGACCAGATTTAAAAGATGGAGAATACGATAGAACAGGATATAAAAAAGACGACAAAGCATTTTTGTGGTTATTGCTTACGATAGGAGTAACAGGTTTTTTATTAGAAGGATTGAGAATAGCCGCTGATGGATTTCCTGATTTTGAAGTATGGTCTCCTGTAGGTTATGCCGTAGCACATCTAGTGGATTTTCTTCCTACTAATCCTATTCACATGTACACTTGGTGGTTTCATGCCATCATAGTGCTGGTATTCATAGCTTACATTCCTTACTCCAAGGCCATGCATATGCTAATAGATTATACCAATCTTATGTTCACCGATGATATGGCCACACAAAGATTGTCTCGTGTATCAGAAGAGCAAATGGATGCAGGAATGGGCTATTCTAAACTAGAAGATTTTACTTGGAAAGAATTAATGGATTTTGATTCTTGTACCAAATGTGGGAGGTGTCATGTAGCCTGTCCTGCAAATGCATCAGGTGCACCTTTGTCTCCTAGGGATTTGATTTTGGATATGCGAACATTTGCAGATTCTGGTGGCTCTACATCAGAGTTGTTTAGGCAGTCATATGCAAATGGTGTTAAAAAATCAGGAGACAAGGTAGTCGTAGCTGGTGATATTATAAAGGTGGATACTTTATGGTCTTGTACTACCTGTATGGCATGTGTAGAAGCCTGCCCTGTGGGTATAGAGCATCTTACCAGTATAGTGCAAATGAGACGGGCACTAGTGGAACAAGGAAATATGGAAGACTCTTTGCAAGATGCTTTGGCTAATATTGGTGATTATGGTAATTCCTTTGGTCAGTCTGAAAGAATGCGTGCTAAATGGACAAAAGACCTTGATTTTCAAATAAAAGATGCTCGAAAAGAAGAAGTGGAATATCTATGGTTTGTAGGAGATTTTGCTTCGTACGATGCAGGAGTACAGAATATGACTCGGAAGGTAGCTGGGCTTTTCAAAAAGATGGGATTGAATTTCGGAATTTTATATGATGGAGAAAAAAATTCAGGAAATGATGTGAGAAGGGTAGGGGAGGAAGGCTTATTCGAAATGTTAGTAGAAGATAATATTGAAACTTTAAAGGGTGCCAAATTTAAAGAGATCGTTACCACTGATCCACATTCATTTAATACAATAAAAAATGAATACCCAGATTTTGGAGGCAACTACTCTATTTATCATTATACTGGATTGTTATGTAAATTAATAGATCAAGGTAAATTGAAATTTTCTAAAAAACTCAGTCATTATAAAGTTACATATCATGACCCTTGTTATCTGGGCAGATACAACAATGAGACAGCAGCACCAAGGCGATTACTTGAAGAATTGGGAGTGCAATTTGAGGAAATGGCTCGCAACAAAGAAAACTCATTTTGCTGCGGTGCTGGAGGAGGACGTATATGGATGGATGATTCTAAACTTGAAAAAAGACCAAGTGAAATGAGAATAGAAGAAGCCCTCGAAATAGACGGAGTAAATCTGTTCATAGTAGCTTGTCCAAAGGATTACACAATGTATACTGATGCGGTTAAGACTTCTGGGAATGAAGGAAAAATAGCGGTAAAAGACATTATTGAATTGATTGAAGAAGCTTTATAAATAAAATATATCAATATCTATGAGTGTGGTAGAAATGAAAACAAAAGTAGATCCCATAACATTGACGAAAGGGGCGATAGAGGCAATAATTGCAATAAGAGAAAAACAAGAAATTCCGAAAGATCATGGACTTAGAGTAGGAGTGAAAGGAGGAGGTTGCTCTGGGTTTTCTTATGAAATTGGTTTTGATGAAGTGCGCGATGGTGACGATGTGTATGAAATATCAGGACTCATAGTAATGATGCAAAAAACTCATGCACTCCATCTATTTGGAATAGAGGTGGACTGGATGAATGGCTTGAACAATCGTGGTTTTATTTTTAACAATCCCAATGCAAAGTCGACTTGTGGATGTGGGTCTTCATTTTCAACTTAAACGAGTAGTTACCAATTTATGCTTTTTCATATTAAAACTATTCAAAATGTTTATAGGCCATTACGCTCCAGCATTATTTTTAAAAGGAGTAGAAAATAAGGCATCATTAGGAATGCTTTTTATTGCAGTTCAATTTGTGGATATTCTATTTTTTCCTTTTGTATTGATGGGAATAGAGCGACTTAATATTGTCCCCGATTTTACACCTTCTACTCATTTTGAATTGATTTTTTATCCGTATACACATGGTTTATTGGCTTCTGTATTGTGGGGTTTGGCATTCTACCTTATCTATCGAATATTGATTGGTAAAACGAAGAGAAATTCAATAATTATAGGCATAGCTGTGCTGTCACATTGGTTTTTGGATTTATTGGTGCATACACCCGACCTACCATTGCTAGGGGATAATTCTTTAAAATTAGGATTTGGCATTTGGAATAATTCTATTTTGACATTCGTTGTTGAGGCAGGGTTGCTATTTGCTGGCTTGTGGTATTATCTTAAAAATACCAATCCTGTTAATAATTTTATCGGCAAGTACGGAATAATTTTATTTTCTGTATTTATGCTTGTATTGGCTTATTTAAACTTGTTTGTGCTTCCAGCACCTGAGAATAAAATAGCATTGACAGTTTCTGCACTAGGATCTTATACCATGCTCACTGTAAGTATCCGTGCGACGGCCTACATCTAGCTTCCTCGCAACCTATGGTCTAGCTTTGCCATAAATAACAAAATCAATGACAAAGTACAAAAGCATCTATGACCGT
>JAZGFD010000084.1:0-2609 GCA_036479115.1 Saprospiraceae bacterium
GAACTCGTTGGTGGAAGTCTCTTGGCTTCAATAAAAAAGAGTGGTTCTGAAAATACTCTATATGGTGAGGCAAAAATTAGGATATCTGGACCACTCTTTGCCTCAAATCTGAACAAGTAACCACTCAACTCTCTCAATTTGTCATTCAAAAGATTTGTAATTTCCCGTGATATGTCATCCTCGCAAAAAGTTGATAGGTTAATATTTGCTTTTCCTAAAAGTATGCTTGAAACATCAATAATATTTTCCCGAATAAAGGATAGAATACTTTTTCGATGATGGCTTGATTTTAACGAGTAAATTAAATCATTTTTAATATCTGGCTTGCTTTGCTCATAGTGCATAATCAATACCCGCTATTTACCAGGTCCCTAAATACTTCATTAGCGTCACGCAGTGCTATTGATTTGAGCCAATATCTCAAGGTTTTAGGCTTTACCAAATACACTGTATCTCTTTGATGAGATAGCTTAATGATTCGTTTATACAAAATATTAGCATCCTGTTGATTGTCCATAAGACAGCTTAGGTCTCCCTTTTCGATTTGCTTTTTCTCGGATTCCGTCATTTTTTGAGGTTTGTTAGAATTGCCGTAAGCAAAAGGATAACAAATAAATGATATCGATTTGATATAATCCAGGGGATAAAACTGCTTAGAATCTTCTTTATAAATTGAGTTCAATGATGTGCAGAATACTTTAGCAAAGGCTTTAAGAATTTGCTCGTTAGCGTCTTCTGTATTTACCTTTGCTTCTTCATTTTTTGCTAATTGCTCTGCATAATATTCAATAACGTCATTACATACGATTTGTTCTGCCTTGGACAATCTTAGCTTATTATAATCGTCTGGGTATGGCAACGCCATAATATCTTTTTTGTATATGGTACCAGTGGAACGGCTCACTCCTGCTCTTCCACTCATAGATAGTAGAAGCATCTTATAAAGTTTCTTATTTTTTATAATATCATTTCTCATTTGTAATAGGTCTTGAACTCTTGGTGCATAAATCCCTACAATTTCACGTCTAAAAATCAACTCATAATCGCAGAAAGCTATCGGCAATGAAGGAGTTTCTCTTATTAGTACATGTGGTGCATCAAATATTAATTTGTTTTCTTCCCTCGCACGATCAAATAAAGATGCCGATTCAGTCAGAATATCATCTTTATTTATTTTATCGTCGACAAACTTTTCTGTGGGAATACAATTTTTGTTAGTCAACCAAGGAGCCTTTTGGGGTTCCTTTGTAGATTCTCCTTCTGGTTTATAGCCCTCTCCGAAAAACCATCCATGTTTCTTCCTTTTATCCTCTAAGTATTTCTCTAATGACCTTAAATTCTGCAAGCGTTTGATCAGATGGTACAGATGCCCACTGCCCAAAAGATTTGTTTTCCATACCAATTGCTCCGTTTTCGCTATCTCTTTAGGCACATGATACAGATCATATTTGTCTATCTCGAAATAAAGCCTTTCCTTTGAAGTTCTGGTTCGTCTAACAGCTACATGCAATATATCATTGTCATCAGGTGGTGTGTTCTTGGCAAATAAAACCACTACCGGATAATTTCTTCCCTCAAAAAGAACATTGCATAGAGAGATAAAATCGAAAATTTGAGGAACATTATATCTCTCCAGAAATTCCCGCCGATGCTGGATCGTTTTATTGTATAAAAGCGGGCCGGATGGTATCACAAGAGAAAGCAATCCAGCTTTTTTCAAGAGTTTCATAGCCTGCTGCAAAAAAAGAAGGGCAATGTTTTTATATGGTATTTCGTAATCTAATTCTAATTTATTTATGATATTATCCCAGTATTCCTCTTTTTTCTCAACAGGTGGATTAAAAGGTGGATTCCCTATAATCAGGTCAAATTTTTCGTTGGTCTCAATAAAATCAAAGAAGTCTTGGGCTACAATATTTTTTTTACTTAAATCTATAAGTTTTTCTTCTGTTAATTCATACCATGCCTTTTTGGGTTCAAGCATATCACATAATGCTACCGTCAAACTGAAAATTGCTAATTTGACGGCTTCTGGCTCAATATCAACACCGAAGATTTGTTTCCTAAGAATGGATTTTAGTTTTCTAATAGTTGGTCTTTTAATTTGACCCGTCTTTTCATATTGCTCTTTCTGCCACCACTGAACAATCCGTTTAAATGCGGCTACTAGAAAAATTCCCGATCCACAGCTTACATCGATAATGGAAATATCATCCTTTGGCTTAGTAACGGGCATACATTCATCAACCATGAAATTGACCAAATGTACGGGAGTATATGTAATGTCTTTTCGCTTGATGTCTTTTCGCTTGGGTATAAACTCCTCGTAAATACGGCTGATCAATTCTACAGGCACATAGTTAAAATTATAGAGCTTCCAAAAGACATACTGGTTATCTGTTTCAATATTTGCATCTAAGAAGTCTGCAAGTTTTGAATGATTGAGCTTTGCTATTTCCTTTAGTTCCCGTTCATCTAATTTGAAGATTTTGCCATTTACCTCTTTACCCAAATCTTCAAAAAACTGAATTCCTTTCTTCTTGCGGAGAACATCACAAAAACAAGTAGCCCCATCATATTTACTGAAATAATCAGTGCTTAGAACACGA
>JAZGFD010000085.1:0-75855 GCA_036479115.1 Saprospiraceae bacterium
ACCATAAACAAGCCATTTTGACAATCAATGACAGAGCCTCTGGCTTACTTTTTATGGATAAGGTTATGAGTAAACAATCCATCCAGATCGAAAGAAAATCAGTTGAATTACTGGAAGATTTTGCTCCCCTTTTTCACACTATTACCTCCGACAATGGCAAAGAATTTGCCAATCATAAGAATATTGCAGAACTGTAGGACATAGATTTCTATTTTTCAAAACCAAATCACTCTTGGCAAAGAGGAGCTAATGAAAATCTTATTGGTTTGGTAAGGCAATATTTTGCCAAAGATTGTGACTTTACTACTATTCCGAAAACACAAATTCAGAACGTTCAAAATATTTTAAATAATAGGCCTAGAAAAAGGTTAGGTGTTAAAACACCCAATGAAATTTTCGCTCTAAAATTGAATCAGTTGGCTTCCGTTGCATTTATTACTTGAATGAAGGCAAGTAATAATCAATCCTGTTAGCATTGGAAATTTTGATTCGCTTCTCGAATTGCACATATTGGAACAGGGCTTGCCCTGAATCCGTTGCTGTAGAATTGATTAAGCGCAGATTAAACATTTAACTTAATAAAATTAAATGAGGAGTGGAAAAATTCAGGTTTAGGATATACAAGACAAACATAAGGTTGCCATGAAAAGTAACAGTAAATCAATTTAAGGTTGAAACAATCTGGATAAAATTTCAATTCCCTTTCCAATAGAAAGGAGTTAACAAAATCAATATTGTAAACAATTCTAACCTTCCAAGAATCATGAGAAAGATAAGTACCCATTTGCCAGTATGCGGAACATCGTAAAATGTATTTGTAGGGCCTAATTCAGCAATTGAAGGACCTATGTTTCCTAAAGAGGAAGCAGCTGCACCCATAGCCGACAGAATAGGCTGTTCAAAATCAGAAAGGATTACGGCCATAGTTATCGATCCTACAAAGAATAATAACATGTATAGTATCACAAAGACCAAAATGTGGGTCAAAATACGCGGAGATACAATCTTATTATCAATCTTCACACGGATGAGCGCTTTAGGATGTAGTAGTCGTTCTAGTTCCAAAAAGCTATTCTTAAACAACACCAAGTGCCTAATAATTTTTATGCCACCACTCGTAGATCCAGCACACCCTCCTACAAAGAACAAGGCAAAGAATAAAAATGTGAATACTGGTGCCCAGGATGTATAATCAGCTGTGACAAAACCAGTGGTAGTGATTATTGAGATGATTTGAAATGCTGTCATTCTGAAGGATTCCTCTAAAGGAATATTAGAAATTTGATGCATGCTAGAGCCAATTACCACAATCAAAAAAATCACTACAAAAATGTATATTTTCAATTCATCGCTGCTCCATACCTTTTTTAATTTTCCTTTTAAACCGAAGTAAATAACAGAATAGTTAATGCTTGACAAGAGCATAAAGAATATAATGATGTATTCAATCAAAGGACTGTCGAAATGGGCGATGCTCGTATTTTTAGTTGAGAATCCTCCTGTAGCCATAGTGGTGAGTGCGTGGTTTATAGCATCGTAAAATGACATGCCACTAAAATATAACAATGGACATAGGAAAATAGTAATGCCTACATATATTAACCACAATCTTTTTGCCGTCTCTTTGATACGAGGGTGAATTTTATCTGAGGTAGGCCCAGGAGCCTCAGCTACAAAAAGCTCAACACCACCAATACCTAAAAGCGGAAATAATGCAACAGTAAGCACAATGATGCCCATTCCTCCCAGCCACTGTGTCAGGCTTCTCCAAAATAAAATTCCTTTGGGGATAACTTCTATATCCTTTAGTATTGTGGCACCAGTAGTTGTCATTCCTGATACACTCTCGAAAACAGCATTGGTAAATTCTGGGGTTACACCACTTAAATAATAGGGTAGAGAACCGAATGCGCATACAGATAACCATCCTAATGCTACAATTAAAAAACCTTCTTTTCTACCTATTTTTTTCGAAGCATTTCTTGTCCATACCCAGATCAGAGCACCTATTAATATTGTGGTTAGAGATGCTTTTACTATTGCTACAGCATCTCCAGATTCATAACACAATGAAAAGAATAGAGATGTGAACATAAAACTGCCAAGTAATACAAGTAGTACTCCAATCACATTAGCAACTATAGCTGTATTAACCACTATTTGAAGATTTCTTCGATTTGAGGAATGGCCTCTGGCAAGGCAAGGATGATCACTTTGTCGTTTATTTGTAAGTGAAAATTTAAATCTGGCACAATTCCTTTATTGTTTCTTACAATACCTGCAATCACAGATTTTCTAGGCAGATGTAAATCAGCAATAGAGTGTACCAGTAAGCGATTTTTTTTATGAACATTAAATTCGATAATCTCAGCATCTACTCCGTGTAGCGATGCAATAGCTTCTACTTTTCCTTTTCTTACAAACCGGAATATATTATTTGCGGCTACTAGTTTTTTATTGATTATTGTATCAATTCCGATATTTTGAGAAATGTGAGTGTAATTGACATTTTCCACTTGAGCAATTGTCTTATATACACCCAGTTCTTCTGCCATGAGGCTGGTAATAATATTTGTTTCCGAGTTTGGTGTTAAGGCTACAAATGCATCAGTATTTTCTAATCCCTCTTCTTTCAGAACTTCTATATCACTAGGATCAGCGCAAATAATCATGGTTTTAGCGAGATTTTGTAAAAAATATTTCCCTTTTTTTTCATCATTCATTACGATCTTCACATCATATAATGTCTCAATTTGTTGTGCTGTTCTCAGTGCAAGGTTTGAGCCTCCTACTATCATTACTCTCTTGATTGGCTTGATCTGTTTGCCTACAAATTTCATGGCATCTTCGATATATTCTTTTGGAGCTGAAATATATAGATGATCGCCTTTGTGTAGGGTTATATTATCTGATGGAATTAAAGTATCGTGACCTCTGAGCAGAGCAATACAACGAAAACCACGTTGTTCTGCGGCATTGGCAATATCATGAAAACTCTTATTATTAAGTAGGCAATTGTTATCCAGAGTAAAGCCAATTACAGATATCTGCCCATTTTCAAATTCAAACAGATCAGTGAATGAAGCCCTTTGGAGAAGTCTTTTTATCTCCATTCCAGCCAATCGTTCTGGAGATATAAGTACATCAATGCCCATTTGATGAAAGCGTTCTTCATTGGCCTCTTCTAAATGGCCCATATCAGATATCCTAGCTATAGTCTTTTTAGCTCCAAGTTGTTTGGCAATAATAGCCGATAGAAGATTTGTTTTTTCAGAAGTAGTAACAGAAATGAACAGTTTTGATTTATTTATTTCAGCTTGTTCTAACACAGGAAAAGATGCTGCATCTCCTTGGATAGTTAGAATATCGAGGTTGCGTTTTACCTGAGTTAGCACTTCTTCGTTACTATCAATTAAAGTTATATCCTGATTCTCTTTAGAGAGGAGTTCTGCCAAATGGAATCCTATGGCACCTGCCCCCGCTATTACTATTTTCATTTTTAATGTTTCAGCAGTTCAATTCTGCTTTTTCTGCATGCAAATTTAAGTACTTATATGTTGATAAAAACATGTTTTTATATTAAAGAATAATTTATCAGATAAATTTCAAATACTCTCTACGATTCAAAGTATTAATTTAGAATGAAATCTTTTCTAATTCAGAAATAAGTTTTTGGTTGCCTTCTCTTCTACCTATAGTAGCCCTCACTTTTCCAGGTGCCCCAAAACTTGCTACGTCCCTAATCATAACACCTTGTTCATATAATGCATTCACTAATTCTGAGGATGGAATAGGGGAGTGAAACAGATGAAAGTTGCCTTGTGTAGGCACATAATCTATTCCTATTCTTTGAAATTCATTTTCGAGAAATTTTCTTTCAGCCATATTGTGATTCACAGTTTTTTCAATGAATGATTGATCAGAAAGCGCAGCGATAGCGGCAGTCATTGATAGGTTATTGATGAAAAATGGGCGCTGAAAATGTCGTAAATATGTTGCAATTTCTAGAGTAGTATAACAATATCCTACTCTGAGACTGGCCATTCCAAAAGCTTTAGAAAAGCTATTTATTGCTACTATGCTGTGGCCATTAGTAACAAAGGGTAGTGCTGTGCTGAAATCAGTGGCATCAGCATATTGATAATACACTTCGTCATAAATGATAATAATATCAGGTGACACTAGGGCAAGTAACTCAGACAATACTGACTTTGGGATATAACTACCTGTTGGATTATTAGGGCTGGTAAGAAAAATAATACGAGTGCGATCTGTAATGGCTTGGACTATTCCATTGACATTGAGACTGTAATTAGGACCTTGCAATGGAATATCTATCACCTCTGCACCATACATTTGACTAAATGAAAAATAGGGCAGGAAGCATGGATTAGAAACAATTACATTATCACCAGGAGTTGTAAAACTTCTGATGACCATCTCAATGATTTCACTTCCACTATTGGCACATACGAACTGATCAGATTTAAGCTCAGAATCATGATAGTTACAAAGTGCATCTCGCAATTGTTTATCCGTATTGTCAGGATATAAGTGGAAAGAATTTTGAATATTGGCAATGGCTTCTTTTACTTTTGGTGAACATCCAAGAGCATTCTCATTAGATGAAAGCTTATATGATTTTATGCCTTTTGGTGCGGCTTTGCCACCCTTGTATCTTGCTGATGAGCCAATAAATGATTTGAATTTGTCTCTTATTCTTTTTTTTTGAATTTTATTTTTCTTTGAATTCATAGGACAAACATAAAAATAGATTGTTGCATATACAACAAAAAAAGGCTACATTTTTTTAAAAAATGAGTAACCAAATGCTAAATATAGTTTTTTTTTGAAATCAAATTTTGAGCCTACTCTGGAAACTAACATTTTTCAGAAAAGAGTTATTTTGGATGAAATTTTCTTTTTTGGAAATTCGGTGAAACCTGAGTGTCAACGAGTTGAGTAAAATGTAAATTTCGCCAAAAGATTTCTGCAGAGTTTGTCGAATTGTTTATGCAGAGCTTATCGAAGTAATTTTTTTTAGTTTGTAAGTTTTCGGAGTGGACTCAACTTTCAACAAGGTTAATAATTGCTGCTTTTTTGCTCTGAAATCTCACAGTACGAAAGTGAAATTGCTATGCTATTATTTATATAAAAATACACGGTAATGGAAAATACCGCTATAGAATGGAAAGTACCTTTTGGTAAATCTTTTTAGGATGTGGAACTACAACTCTTCGTCCCGTTTGGTTGTTATATATGTGATGGCTACCTTTTGTTCTTTGTAATATGAAACCATGTTCTTCCAAAACCCTAATGATTTTCTTAGAACTGTATCGCGACATTACATCGTCTAATTAAGATCATATTCCAGAAAATATTCATTGGATGGAATTGATAGGCAGTTTTCTATTAATGATTCATTATATAATTCTATAGCTTCTTTTGCTTTCTATTAGGCATCATCTAAAGTGCTTCCATAAGTGATACAACCTTCTAAGGCAGGCACGAAAACGGTAGACCCTCCTTCTGGTTCTTCTCTTAAAAGAATCTTATAATTTAAGATAACCAAGCATGAAACCAGAGAATCAATGGATTATGACATATTGGTCGTAGAATAAAAATACCTATTTTGTGGAATGGGCCAACTATTATTACCGATATTTCCAAAAGACACAAAGTACTTTACATCTACACCCATCGAAGAGAGCCACCCCTGCGTGTTTTCTATCACTCATTCCTAAGAGATTCCACAGGATTTACAATAGCTGCTCTAGTACTCTGAAATCCAACAGTGACAAAAGCAATTGTCACTGTCACTAGGCCAGCCAATATGAACACCCACGATTCTATATCGATACTATAAGCAAAATTCTGTAGCCATTGATCCATAGCATACCATGCCAATGGAGAGGCTACAAGAAGAGCGATAATGACCAATATCATGAAATCCTTAGATAATAAAGCGATGATATTGATTACATTGGCTCCCAATACTTTTCTGATACCTATTTCCTTAACCCGTTGCCTCACAGCATGGGTGGCCAGGCCGAATAGGCCCAAACACGAGATAAAGATGGCCAAGAATCCAAATGCCCAACAGGTAGCTGTCAATCTGGTATCGGCCTCATAAAATCTTTTGATATTATCATCTAGAAACGATCCATTAAATATTTGCTCTGGCAATACCTCGTCATATCCAGCTCTTATGGCAGCAATAGTAGTTGCTACATTCTCTGGTCTTATACGCAGACCAGCTTCTACATAAAACATTTTACGACTAGTAAGCAACAAAGGTTCATTCTCCATCCTGAAAGAATGGGTATGAAAATCTTTTACGACACCTGTGATCGGGATATTTAGCTTGCCCCCTCCTAAGTTTATAATCTGTCCTATTGCCTCTTGAGGGTCTGTAATACCCAGCTTTTGGAGCACTGTCATATTGATCACACAATGCTTCATAGAATCTTGTGTCGTAAATCCCTGTCCTGCTACAAATGTTATACCATATGTCTCAAAATATTGTGGGTCACAAAACCGAAGGCTAATATTAAATTTTTCGTCTTCTGCCCTAGTCCTATATCTAAAATTAGTATTCCATGTATTGCCTGATATAGGTTGGTCATTACTGAAACTAACAGATTCTACCGATGGGATTTGTATCATTTTTTGCCTTAAGGCAGATTGCTTAGATATGGTCTGCTCATCATTATTATATGTAAATGTATAGACAAAATCTTTTTTAAATCCTAGATCCTTGGCCTTGATAAAATCTAGTTGTTGCAACGTGATGATAGCACTAATAATTAGTGCCAATGCTGCGGTAAATTGTAAGACAACGAGGCCTTTTCTTATCGTATTAGCCCCCCAGGTTCCTCTTTCAGACTGACTGTTAAGAGCTTGAGTTGGTTTGAAACTTGATAATGCGAGAGCAGGATATATGCCTGACAAGATAGTAATCCCTATGCCAGTGAGTGCGAGATATCCAAAAACTAGGGGGTCAGAAAATATGCCTGCTGTCGCAGGTACATACGATACATGTTGTAGCAAGGGTGTTCCGATATGTGCTAGATACGCTCCCAGTATTACAGCTGTTGATACAATCAAGCCAGTCTCCCCCAAAAATTGATATATGAGCTGTAGCCTAGAACTTCCCAATGTCTTTCTCACTCCCACTTCTTTAGCTCGTAATAGAGATTGTGCTGTAGCCAAATTGATAAAATTAAAACAACCTATAAGCAGTATGAGTAGACCTATTATACCCAGCACCTTGATCCTAGACTTGCTGACTGTACGAGAAGCAGAATTGCCATATCGATCATCAAAATGCAGATCTGAAAGAGGTTGTAAATGATGTACTCTGGTATCTTTATTACTTCTGCTCATTTTTTTGTACTCATCCTTACCTATCTCAGCAGCAAGTGCATTGGCATCAGAGAGGGATGCATCTTCATGAAGCAAGGCAAATACCTGATCATTAGAACTACAATTTCCCCATTGGTTCTCTTGTGAGCCAGCATAAAAAAACAGTTGAGGATTGTTTTCAACAGTCTTGTATGACACTATAAATGGGAGAGGAAAATCCACATTGCTAGGTACATCGACTATTACACCCTTAACTATTACTTCTACAAGATTGTCTATCATGAGGATCTTGCCCATTGCTGCTCCCCATGTGCCAAAGCACTTTTCTGCCCACGATTGAGTCAGTACTATACTTGCTGGTTCATCAAGAGCCGTACTAGATTCTCCAGCCAGCCATACAAAATCAAAAATTTCAAAAAAACTAGGGTCAGCAAAAAATGCCAATTCATCTCGCCCTTGACTAAACTTAAGTTTAGGAACATTACTGTCTGCAGATGGCACTGTTAATGTACCAAATAACTCATGTATTCTAGCAACCTTCTCAATATGGCTTATTTTTTCCTCAACCTGTGCCATTGCTGGGATAGGCATGCATACATTATACTCCATCTCACCTGAAGCATCATTGCTAGAATGTACTACTCGTACGATCCTATCATAATTAGTGAATCCTTTGTTAAAACTCAACTCATACTTTACCATATGATATATGAGCAATACTGCAGCTATGCCAATGGCAAGCCCTAATATGTTAATAGTAGTGTAGACTTTATTTTTTCTAAGGGTTCTGAACCCTATTTTTAAGTTATTATCTAACATGATTTTTGTTATTTTCTGTTTGTTCTTTATCATTCATCAATACCGATCCCTATTCATTTATCAAGCTCTCCGCTGGATTGGCTCTGTATCTCTACTCATGCCTCAGTGAATTAATAGGATTATCCAATGCTGCTCTGGCCGTCTGAAAACTTACGGTCAGCCATGCAATGAGCATTGCAATACCACCTGATAATATGAAAATACTGATGCCAATTGGTATGCGATACGCAAAGTCCTGCAACCAATTATTCATAATATACCATGCTAACGGAGAGGCGATAATGGCAGCTATGATGACGAGCCACGTGAATTCTTTGGATAGTAGAAAAATGATATTGGTACTCGATGCACCAAGAATTTTTCTTATTCCTACTTCTTTTCTTTTTTGTTCAGCTGTAAATGAAGCCAGTCCTGCCAGTCCGAGGCATGCTACAAATATTGCCAGTAAGGCGAAAACTCCAAAGATCTTACCTTGACGTTCTTCTACCTGATACAATTCTGCATAGTTTTCATCCACGAAGGTATAGTCAAAAGGAGTATCTGGATTAAAATCTGTATACACTTTTTCTATATGGGCTATAGCTTCTGATACATTACTGCCATTGAGCCTTACAGCATAATTCCATGCCATGAGCGGTGCTACAAAATATACAGTAGGGACAATTTCTCTTTTTAATGTCTCAAAGTGAAAATCCTTAATTACACCTATTACTTGTCCATCTCTATTCTCCCATTGTCCAGCGTCCCAATCTGCAATCTCCGAGCTCCCGAATGTCTTGCCAATGGCGGTCTCATTAGTCCATCCTATATCTTTGACCGCCGCTTCATTTAGTATAAATGCTCCTTTCTCATCACTAGGAAAATCTCGTGAAAAACTCCGGCCAGCAGCCATTTCAAAACCCATTGTCTCTATAAACCCAAAATCTGTCCATACGGTCTGCATTCCTTTTTGCTGATCTTCGGGTATGCCTTGTGGTCTAGCCTGTAGCGAGCTGCTGAGAGTGCCTGGTGGCACCCGTGACGACCCTCCTCCAGCTATTACGGATGGGTTTTGGAGTAACTCAGAAGTGAATTGTGCATATTTTGTACGTGTCTCTTGCGGCATTCCCATAATTAGTACATTCTCTTTATCAAATCCTAAATCCATGTTATTACAATAATTCAGTTGCTGATATACTATGCCCGTAATAACCAGTAGAAAAATGGATGTTGCAAATTGGAAGGCTACTAATACTTTTCTTATCGTGCCTCCTCTACTTCCTGTGCTGAGATTACCTGATAATACATTTATAGGTTTAAATGAAGACAACAACAGTGCTGGATAGCTTCCTGCCGCAATGCCTACAAACAGAGTAACTACAATCAGGCCCGCAAAAAGTGGTATGTTTTCTGTAAGGTTAAGACTCAAACTAGATTCTGCAAGATCGTTAAAAAATGGTAGACTGAACCTTGCTAATAGTAATCCGATAATCAGAGAAATGAATGCCAATATCGTACTCTCACTCAAAAACTGACCGATAAGCTGCCCTCTCATAGCTCCGACCACTTTACGCAGACCTACTTCTCGGGCTCTCATACTGGATTTGGCAGTAGAGAGATTCATAAAATTAATGCAGGCTATAATCAAAATGAATAGCGCAATAAATGAGAAAGCATATACATAAGTGATATCCCCATCACTACCAGAAGTAAAAGAAGATATGTCTTGAGAGTGGAGGTATATATCCGATAAAGGTTGCATCAATAGTACTGGTGAAAAATGTTTCCAAGATTCTAACTTTACATCAATAAAAGCTTGAAGCCGTTCGGTCAAATCTGATGGCTTCATACTGAGTGGCAGCATGGCATAGGTCTCTACATATCCTTCTCCCCAGTTTTCCAACACTATTCTGGAAAAAACCTGCTTACCGGAATTCATGGATACCAGAATGTCAAAATCAAATCTGGAGTTTTTAGGAATCTCTTCCATGATACCTGTCACTACAAAATCTTGGCCTCTTATCGAAACCACCTTGCCTACACCATCGGCTTCTCCAAAATATTTTTTACTTACTTTCTTAGTAATTACGAGAGAAAAGGGGGCTTCTAATGCAGTATTTGCATCACCTTTTAAAAGATGAAAATCGAAAGTGTTAAATACATCAGGATCTACAAATGCGAGATGTTCTTCTACATAGACCTGATCATTATATTCTATTGCTTCACCACCTCTAGGAGCAAATCTGATGATGTGCTCGAAATCTGAGAAGTCCGTTTTTAGTTCATCAGCAAGGCGATATGGACCTATTGCACGTTCCGTTATCGCTCCAGATTGAGGATTAGCGACCTGAATATTAAGTCTGTATATCTGATCTCCATTGGCATGAAAATTATCATAACTCACCTCTTTTTGGACGTATAGCATAATGAGGATAACACATGCTATGCCTATGGCTAGCCCCAAGATGTTAATAGCTGTATATCCTTTGTGTCTGGAGAGACTTCTGAGTGCGACTTTGATATAATTTTTTATCATAATGTTTCATTTTGTTCTTTGTTTGTTATGTTTATTTTTTTGTTGCTAATCCATCCCCAAGCTCTCAACTCCGAGTCCTGAAGTTCTTCTCATTCATTCCTCAAGCTCTCCGCAGGATTGGCTCTAATTTTATAGAATATATGTGCAGTAACTAGCAATACAATGATCATGCAAAAAACCAATGCAAATACCAATATTAAACCATAGTCTATCTGGGTGCTATAGGCAAAATTGTTGAGCCATTCGTTGCCAAAATGATAGATGAATGGGAAGATCATCCCAATGGAAATTATTGCTATTATAATAAATTCTTTTAAAAACAACCAGATTATTTCACTTAGAGAAGCTCCTAATATTTTACGAATTCCTACTTCTTTAGTACGCCTTATAATGCTGATAGACACCAGGCCAAATACTCCAATTAAGACAATTATTACAGACAGAAAAGAAGCAATATGTGTTGCTTTTTTTAGTCGTATTTCTGATTGATACAGGTTTTGTAAAGTGAGATCCAGAAAATTATAATTGAAAGGAGCATTGGGAAGAAGGTCTTTCCATTTGCTTTCCATCATTGATAATGTATGGGTCATATCTGTGGTGTTGATCTTAAAAGCCAAATATCTATAGGTGACAGTAGATCGCACATCAGCTATGACAATAGGCTTAATGTCATCATGCATAGAACCAAAATGAAAATCTTTAACTATGCCAATTATTCGTGCTATACTACCTAAATCCCCAACATGGATCATCGTGTTAAGGGCTTCTTCGGGATGGTCAAAGCCCAGTGACGCCGAAGCCGTTTCGTTAATTACGACATCATGAGAATGGTCGATTTCATAATGTGCCTTATTGAAAAACCGACCATGAGCTAAATGGATATCATAGGCTTCAATATAGTTTTCGTCTACTTGCATCATCGGGGCATAAAAGGCAGCTGATGAATCTTGTCCTTGCCTATAGATACTCGTATTATATCCCGCATTGCCATCTGGAATTTCGTAGGCAAGGCTGGCATTTGTGACATCAGCGAGGTTATTCATTTCATTTCTTACAGTTATCATTTTAGCAACTCCCTCTGACGACCATTGTCGTGGTGTACGGACATGAACAATCTGATCTTTGTTAAAGCCTAAGTCTTTATCAAAAAGAAAATTAATCTGCTGGCTTACTAAAAATGTGGCTGCTATTACAAACAATGATATTGCAAATTGCAAAGTCATTAGGACTTGTCTAAATCTTACATTTTTCCTTACAGTTGTGAGTTTTCCTTTTAGAGAATCTACAGTAGGTAATGATGAAATGGACATAGCTGGATACAATCCCGATAGCACCCCGACCAGAACTGCTAGTAACAATGTAAAAATTACAAAGACGGGAGAAAACTCCCAAATTGAAATCAACGGTTTGCCTAGAATATCAGCAAAATAATCTTTAGACATTTCATAAATAAAAAGAGACATTGCCGTACTGATTATTGCCAACATGATGGATTCGATAAGAAATTGAATGATTATCTGCTTTCTCTTTCCCCCTAGTGTTTTTCTTACGCCCATTTCTCTTACCCTTTCGGTAGAATTTCCGATAGTGATATTTATGAAATTTATAATGGCCATAAACAGTATAAACAAACCGATGAGAATCAAAGAATAAATGGTTTTTTGTACCAAACCGCCATTGAATGACAAATAAAATGAAGATAGTGGCTCTAGTCTGACCTCTAGATTATTAACCACTTCGGTCTCAGCATTATCTTTTATTAATTGGCTGATAGCTTGAGAAAGTAACTGAGGCGATACGCCATCTTTTAATTCTATAAAACTGGCCACATAGGCATTGCTCCAGCTGTTATAGCTTTTATATCTATTAAAAAATTTAAGATTTTCATTTGACATCAAGATGGGTGTTTTTTTAAACGCCAGATGAGTGACAGAATTAAAGGGAAGGTCGTCCAAAATTCCAGTCACTACAAAATCTCGACGTTTACCAGAGAACGATTCTACCTCCAAAATTTCATTGAGAACATCGGTTTTGCCAAAATATTTCAATGCCATTTTTTTAGTAATAACCATCTTATCAGGAGCAAGAAGAGCAGTCTCCATATCACCATGTAATAGCGTAAAACCATACATTTCTAATACCGCAGGGTCACCAAGTTGGATGCCTTCATTAAACACTTTATCCCTTTTTTTTACAATGGCATTGATGGCATCTATTGAGTAGTTATTAGAGATCAAATCGGGGTATTTTTCCCTAAGAGCAGCCGCTAAAGGAGCCAATGTGGTCATTTCTATTCCCATATTTGGCTTTGCCCATTGACTCGTCAATAGATAATGATTCTTTATGTTCTTTAATTTTCTATTTACCTGATATTCAGAACATACAAAACTGCCTATGATCAGACTAAATGCAAGTCCTATTGCCAAGCCTACTATCATGATAGCCGTATATAGGCTTCGTTTAGATAGGTTTCGATAAGCTACTTTTATATAATTTTTCAGCATGATTGTCATTTTCAACGTTTAATGCTCCAAACCACTACTCATTTCTCAAGCTCTCCACCGGATTAGCAACAGCTGCTCGCAATGCCTGAAAACCAACTGTCAGAGAAGCAATAATAATAGCCAATGCAACGGGTGCTGCAAACATCCAAAACTGCAAGCCTACTCCATATTCAAAATTGGCCAACCATCCTTTGAGCAAATATGCTGACACCGGAATACCCACTAATAATCCTATTGATACCAAAACCAAAAACTGCTTAGAAAGCAATTGTATTAAGCTGATTACTGAAGCTCCTAAGACTTTTCTGATGCCAATTTCTTTTTGTTTTTGCTCTGCAAAAAAAGTGGCCAATCCGAAGAGACCCAAACAAGATATAAGAATAGAAATAAGAGCAAAAAAATTGGCCAAAGTAGCCGTGAGGGTTTCGCTCTGGTACTGCTGTTGGTACTGCTCATCTACAAAATCGAAATGCAATGTTACATCAGGAAGAACTTTTTTAAACGTAGATTCTAAACTTGCTATAGCACCCTTCATATTGCCTTCTTCTGCTTTGACAAATAGCCATCCTGCATCGTCTTGGTCTAAGAGTATTCCTGCAGGCTCTATCTTTTCATAAAGTGATCTGTTGTGAAAATCTTTGACTACGCCGATAATCTGACGTGGTTTGCCCCACCACCTCACTGTTTTTCCGATGGGATTGGTTAAGCCCATAATACCAATGGCGGTTTCATTAAATACAATATTGGTGGTATCGTACACCGAACCTTCTCTATAAAATCTTCCTGATACTAGTGGCACATCAAATACATCCAGAAAGTTACTCGCTGTCCATAACATGCTAAATTCTATATTCTCCTGATCTGGTCTTTTCTCAGACCAGCCTACTCCATTTGTGGAGGCTTGCATATTGAGCGGTGATGGTCCTGCTAATGTGATACCTGCTATGCCTTTTTGAGTGATTAGCTCATTGTAGAGCACATCATATTGTGCAGTTATTTTATCATCTTGATGTATGACAAGCAGGTTGTTTTTAGCGATACCTAAATTTTTGTTTTTTATGTATTCTACTTGTTGGCGTACTACGAGGGCAGCTACGATAAGTAATAGAGCCAGTACAAATTGTACCACCACAAGACCTTTTCTTAGAGATATACTTTTGCCTCTTTGACTCGCAGTACCTTTCAATGCGGTAACAGGTCTAAACCGAGAAAGCACAAAAGCTGGATAAGCTCCTGAAAGTAGTGTAGTCAGACCAAATATTCCTGCAAATCCTATCCAAAAAGCAGGCTGACTCAAGTCGAATACTAACATCTTACCAGTGATCATTCTTACTTGAGGAAGTAGTAGTTCTGCTAGAGCATATGCCAGCCCTATAGATATGAGTGTAATCACTCCAGCTTCTATCATAAACTGTGTAATGAGTGATTTCTTGCCAGCACCAATGGATTTTCTTACGCCTACTTCTTTTGCTCTTTTGGACGCCCTTGCAGTCGATAGATTGACAAAATTAATACAAGAAATAAATAGCAATAGCAATGCTGCTATACCAAATGTACGTACGTATCCTATACGCCCACCATCGACTTCAGCCATTTCGTTATAATTGGCATATAGATAGTGATCGGCATATTTTTGCAAGAGTATTCCTTCTTTTCTATCCCCTTCCTGATGCTCGTGAAATAGTGTTTCTATCTTTGATGCTACAGTCTTAGGGTCAGCACCATCTGCCAGTAATAGACATCCCTGCATTCCAGCGTTGCCCCATTCCAACATCCATTCATTCTTTTTTAATGTTCTTTGAAAACTATAGACGAAGTCGTTCTGAATAGATGAAGACGGTGGAAAGTCTTCATATACAGCATCAATAGAAAATTCGCCCACGTTTTGGATTTCTATAACTTTTCCTAGTGTTGTGGATTGCCATATATTGCCAAATAACTTTTTTGCAAGCTTCCTTGATATGGCTAGTGATTCTACCTTATTGTCTAATTCTGTAATATCTCCTATGAGAATAGGATAGGAGAACACTTCAAAATAGGATGCATTCCCGAAAGTGCCTTTCTCTCTGAATATCAGGTCTTTATATTGTATAGATTCATCAAAACTTCTACCCAGAGCTACATATTTTTCTACTTCTGGGAGTTCTTTTACTGCAGCAACCAGCACGGGATAAGGTATGCCATTGTATACATCTAGGCTGCTACCTTCAAGGGGAATAGTACGTTTGACACGAAAAATGTTGTTGCCATTTTCATGAAATTTGTCTATGTTCCATTCGTCATGTACCCAAAGTAACATCAATAATGTCACTGCCAGAGAGATGGACAATCCTGTAATATTTATCAGAGAATATCCCTTGTGATTAATTAAACTTCTGAATGCTATTTTAAGATAGTTTTTAATCATAATGTTTTATTGTTTTATTGTTCAATCTTCTGTGGCCCCAACTCCCTTTACTCACTCCTCAGCGACTCCACAGGATTAGCAACAGCTGCCTTTATACTCTGAAAACTTATAGTCACAAATGCAATAAGAAGAGCTATTAAGCCGCCGATCATAAAAGTAGAGAAGTCCATATCTATCCGGAATACGAAATTAGCCAGCCATTTATCCATTAACCACCACGATATAGGGACGGCTAGGATTAGAGCTATAATTACAAGTTTTATAAAGTCTTTGGAAAGCAAGCCTACTACTTCTGTTACACTGGCTCCGAGTACTTTTCTTATTCCTATTTCCTTATATCTCTGTTCTGCCATATATGCTGATAATGCAAACAGGCCTAGACAAGCAACGAATATAGCGAGTAGTGCAAAAGTTGTAAATATGCTTCTGATACGGCTCACATTGTCATACATCTTGGCATATGACTCGTCCATAAATTTATATCGGAAAGCAAGATTAGGAGCAAATTTATTCCACTGCTCTTCTATTGACCCAAGTAGTCGAGGTATGTTGTCAGTATTGATTTTGACAGATATGATGGAGGGACTTATCCCTTGAAAAAAGCATAGCGGGTATACTTTTTCTGTCAGAGATGTATAGTTAAAATTTTCAACGACTCCTATTACTTCATAAAGTGTACCATACCTTGATATGTTTTTACCAATTGGGTCTTCCAGATTAAGTCTCTCTACCATTTCTTCATTAATAATGGTAGTAAGATTATCAGAGGATTTATCTACATCAAAATTTCTGCCTTGCGTAAGTTTCATTCCCAAGGTTTCGAGATAATCTTCATCAATGACCCATGACTGTGCACCAACTGTTTCATCCAGTTTTTCTCTGCCTTCATTTACAAATGAATTACCGTTTCTTTTAGTCCCTTCTAAAGGTAAGTAGTCACTTATAGTAGCATTCTTAACACCTGCCATTCCTTTAATTACATCTTTGAATGTCTGTACATCATCTGTGAGCATATTTGTGCCATATAATTGGATTACTTGCTCTTTTTCGAATCCTATTTTAGTATTTAGGATATAATTGAGTTGCTTGTTAATAAAGAATGTGCATACTATCAAAACAATAGAAATACCAAATTGAAATACTACTAATCCACTGCGTATGGAGCCAGATCGATTATGAGATGTCAATACACCTTTGAGTGTATTAATAGGTCTGAATCCGGATAGATAGAAAGCTGGATACAACCCTGCAAGAACTCCTATAACAACAGCTGTCGAAATTAATCCGATGATAAAAAATGGCTCAGAAAAAGGAATCTCTAATTGTATACCTGTCATGCCCCTAAAAAAAGGAATCAACGCTTCTGATAACCCTACACCTGCAATAAATGCAATAAATGTGATAAAAATAGATTCTGATAGAAACTGAATGATTAAGCCCTGCCTACTAGAGCCTATGACTTTCCTAAGTCCTACTTCTTTTGCTCTACTTGCAGATTTAGCTGTAGAGAGATTGATAAAATTGATACAGGCTATGACAAGTATGAATAAGGCAATTAGTCCAAATATCCAAATGATCTTGATATCATTTCTGGAACTATTCTGATGTGGAATATCAGCTGATCTAAGGTTAATATCTCTGATGGGTTGCATCATCAATTTGGCTGAATTTTCTATATTTTCTCCTTGTGTATAGCCTCCTGCTAAAAGTGCAGGCTTCATATATCCTAATATCAATTTATCTGATAATATAGGTTCAAAAGAAGTTATATCCGTTTTAGGAGACATAGCGAAATAGATGTAGTAATTGTTCTGTAACCATCGGGTCTGTTCTCCTTCTCCAAACTCTACATCCGTAAGTGTGATCAAGAAGTCATAACCAAGATGAGAAGTACTTGGAAAATCTTCCATTACACCGCTTATTATAAATGGATCATCCATTCCTCCATTGAGGTACATGGTTTTGCCCATCGGGTTGTTGTCCTTAAAGTACTTTTTAGAAACCTTTTCAGATATGACTATTGTCTTAGGTGCTGTCAAGGCAGAGGAAGATTTCCCATATACCATAGGAATACTAAATATGTCTAATATAGACTGATCAGCATAGGTAAACCTTTCTTCGTGATGCTGTTCTGGGTCTCCTTCAAAACTTATCTCATTGCTCCCTGCTCTATAAAAAAGAGGATTGTCCATTAATCTGCCAGAAATTTTTATCTCATCAAAATCCTTATCCAGGGTGGATGCTGTATTGGCTGAAAAATGGATGCTACGACCTGAAAAGTTATCATCATTGTATAGTGTTGTAAGCCTATATATGTTTTCACCATTAGGGACATGCTTATCGTAACTTATCTCATGTAGAATGTATACAGAGATTAGTATACAAGCTGCTATTCCTATACTGAGGCCTGTAAGATTGATAAAAGAAAAGATTTTATTCTTTTGTAGATTTCTTAATCCGACTTTTATGTAATTCTTTATCATGATGATTTATTTATCAATGTTCGTTTTATTGAGTTTGTGAGGCCAGAATCTAGTCTTCCCATTTCCTTACTCGCTCCTCAAACTCTCCACAGGATTGACCAAAGCTGTTTTCATACTCTGTAGGCCTACAGTCAGCAATCCTACAACTACTGTAATTAACCCACACAATGCAAATACCCACCACGCCAGATCAGTGCGATAAGCAAAATCTTCCATCCATATACTGGAGATGTAGTAACCGATGGGCACGGCAATAACTAATGCTAGCCCTGACAGTTTTAAGAAATCAAAAGAAAGCATACCCATAATCTCAGTAATGCTAGCACCCAGTACTTTTCTGATTCCGATCTCTCGTGCACGTCGTTCTACATTAAAAACAGTAAACCCAAAAAGCCCCATGAGCGATATAAAAAGTGTCAATATCGTGGCGTACATCAGGGTTGTACCCATTCGGTTTTGTTCTGCATATTGAGCGGCAAAATCTTCATCAAGAAAAGAAAATCGCATGGGATGTTGAGGCTCCACTTGACTCCACAATTTTCTAATAGAGGCAATAGAAGCTGATATGTCTGTAGTCGAGAGTTTAATGCCTACATAATATGACCTTCGAGGGTAACCACCTATGATGAGCGGTCTTATAGTTTTAGAAAGTCCTTTGAAATGGAAGTTTTTCATTACTCCTACTATTCTCCCATAACTGTCATCACTTGTGAATTTTATTCTGGCTTCTGTTGGGTTTTTAATGTTATTCAAGTTAATAAATTCTTCATTTACCACATAGTTATCTATAGTGTCTGCAGAAATCGAAGAAGACAGAAAACGTCCCTCTTTCATCTCAATATTGAGGGTTTTGATATAATCAGGGTCTGAGAAAATGACATTGGGAGATACAGACTCAGGTCTGCCTTCTATGAGCATGCCCCAATCTGGAATAAAATGCCCGGGAAACCTTGAAGCTGTTGTCACGCTGCTTACGCCCGGAATATTCTCAAACCTAGACTTCATATTGACAATCTTACGTGTAGTTTCGTCTGTATTTATGGGTATTATTATTACTTGATCAGCATGAAATCCCAATTCGTGATCGGTCATAAAATTTACTTGTCGATAAATAAATGCCATTACGATAAGCAGAATGATAGTTACTGAAAACTGACCAGTTACCAGTATTTTTCTAAATAGGCCCTTACCACCCTGGTTTAAATAATTAGATTTTATTGCAGTAGATGGGCTAAAAGCGGAAATTACTAGAGCTGGATATATACCTGCTAACAGCCCTGTACAAAGTGCTACGCCCAATATAGAAATCACTAATCCCAATGAATGGGCATCAAATAAGATCAATTCTCGATCAATTATATTATTAAAAAATGGCATCAGAAGCATAGCTATTATAATGGCAAGTGCTGCCGCTAAAAATGACTGCAATAATGCCTCGGTGATAAACTGAATAGTCAATCCTAAACGGCCTTCTCCCATTACTTTCTTAATGCCGACTTCCTTAGCCCTTTGGCTGGCACGTGCTGTAGCTAGATTGATATAATTAATGATTGCGACTCCCAAAACTAAAATACCGATCAGAATAAATATGTATATACTACGCATACTACCCCCAGAAGAGGCCAGAAAGTTAATATTGGCAGATTGTAAATGTACCTCATTGAGTGGCTGAAATTTCCATTCTGCAAAGTCTTCTGATGTAGGCGTATAATTAATAGATAAAAACTCTGCTGACATCAATGCCGAGATACTTTCAGTAAGTTTCTCTTCTAGATTGGGTATTGATATATTGGGCTTGAGACGTGCATAGGTAGCTCGATTATTACCCGTCCATGAAGAAGAATACCATTGAAAACGAGTAAATATGTCAGAAACGATGTGGGTATTCTTCCCTTCTAAGTCAAAGACGCCGGAGATAGTATAATCTTGATCTCCCTGAAATTGTACTACTTGACCTACAGAGTTGCTTGTTCCAAATAGGTTTTCTGACAGCTCTTTAGAAATGACCATACTATTGGGTTTATTTAGCGCTATAGCTGGGCTGCCATGTAGGAAAGGTATGGTAAGCACTTGAAAAAAAGTACTGTCTACAGATGCTGTATTTTCTACATATAGTTTTTTACCTTGATGTTCTATGAGTTCTTCTCCACCTGGAGCAAACCCCGTGGCTACATCTACTTCTGGAAAGTCTGTGGACAATTTTTGGGCTAGTAATGAGGGTGTCCAGACAGTATTAGATTCTGCCGACCAGTGGCGATGTAAGCGGTATGTTCTCTCACTATCCTCCATCCAATTATCATAGCTTAACTCATTGTTGACAAAAGTAAAAACGAATATGGCCACGGCTATACCAAAAGATAAACCCAACAAATTAATAATAGAATAGACCTTATTATTGATCAATTGTCGATATCCGATTTTTAAATTATTTAGTAACATTTGTAAAATTTAGTTTTTGAAGTTCTTTCACTATTTATTGCCAAGCACAATAAATGCAACACCATCTTTAATACGATCTGTTTTTACTTTGTATATGTCTCATCATTTTCATAAAACTTGTCATACGATTTTTCTAATTGTGTATACTGTCAGATAAACATCACTGCGGTCATTCCTACAATCAACCCTATTTATGTTGATTGCCGAAATAGACTTGTTTCGAACTAAATGTCTCCACGCTACTTTCAGATTGTTATAAAACATATTATGCTATTTGTTATGTGGTTAATCTATTAGAGCATCGTCTTTCACAAATCCATCTTCTAGCTGGATAATACGTGTGCCATATTTTGCATTTTTATCTGAATGAGTCACTTGGATTATGGTCATTCCGTCGCGGTGCAGCGTCTGAAATAAGTCCATGATCATCTCTCCGTGCTTGGTATGTAGATTTCCCGTAGGTTCGTCTGCTAGTAGTAATTTTGGTTTGCCTATTATGGCTCTGGCAACGCCTACCATTTGCTGTTGTCCTCCTGAAAGCTGACTAGGGAATAAATCTTTTTTGGCAACTATATTAAACCTGTCGAGGATATCCGCCACCATAGCTTTACGCTCTTTGCTTTTCACTTTTCTATATAGCAGAGGTGTTTCTATGTTTTCGTATACTGTCAGTTCGTCGATGAGGTGATAGGCTTGGAATACAAACCCTATGTAGTGTTTGTACAGTTCTGTTCTTCTTTTTTCTTTGAATTTATGCACAGGCTCGTCCAAGAAATGGTACTCTCCACTTTTGGCTTCATCCAGCATGCCGATGATATTGAGCAAAGTTGTTTTCCCAGAGCCACTCGGCCCCATGATGGTTACAAATTCTCCTTCGTTGACTTCAAGAGAAATGTCCTTGAGCACCCATGATTTTTGGAGCCCTGAGCGGTAGTAGCGCTCTATGTTTTCTAGTTTTATCATGATTTATTTGTGAGGTGAAAGGGGGAAAGTAAGCGAAGTAGGTGAAAAGGGCGATGTAGGTGATGTAAGTGAAAGGGGAGAATGGGGCAGATGATATTTTTTTTTGTTATTGAATCAAGCAAACATACCATGGAAAAATTCGAAGATTTATACGTTTGGAAAAAGAGAGTTGTAATTGTCAAAGATGTTTTTCTTTTATTTGAAAAATCAAAAATATTCTCTGTCAGAAACCAAATTGAGTGAGTTGCTGTTTCTATCTCCACCAATATTGCAGAAGGATACGAATTAAGAATAGATAAGTAATTTGTCAAATTTCTATATATAGCATAATGTTCTTGTGGAGAAGTCGGATCGCTACTACTTTTATCAATCAGACTCAAACACTTGGATAAAGGCCAAGGGAGGCCGCTTATTAATAAATGCACTAAATTGTCTTTCATGATTTTTAAATTTAATAAAGCAAGAATGAAATAAACTCAATTAGGCTAAACTCGTAAAAACAGCTATTCTCGCTTTATTTACTTCCCTTTTTTTCCTTTTAACCTTCCTTCAGACCTCAGGCTATTAACAGGATTTGCTAAGGCTGCTGTCAACGCCTGAAAACCAATAGTTAACAGTGTAATTGTTAGAGTTATGGTTCCTTCTATTGCATAAATCCACCATTGTATATTGATATGGAAAGCAAAGTTTTCTAACCATCATTTGATTCCAATATAGTAATGCGATATATTTCATCGCTATTTTCATGGAAAACATCGTAGGCAAATTCATTATTGACATACAACATTATCATCAATCACCCTGTAATGCCCAAAGCCAACCCGAATATATTGACCATTGAATTTCCCATATGGTCGTAAATATGCCTCCATGCTATTTTAAAATAATTGTTTATCATGATGATAGGTTTTATTGTTTAAAACGGGTAAATCAAATTAAGTCGGCAAATCAGCCAAAGCCAGTATTCTTTTTCCTATTTCATATATTTCTCCTAATTTCCTTTCACAAATACTGCTTCACCAGATTTTCCGTGACTACCTGTCCGTCCAACATTCTAATAATTCTATTCCCAAATTCTGCACAATACTGGGAGTGAGTTACCATAATTATAGTTGTACCATCTTCATTTAGCTGGGTAAGTGTACGCATGACTTCATCACCATTAGAGCTATCTAGGTTTCCCGTGGGCTCATCAGCTAGAATGAGTTTTGGTTTGTTTACAATCGCTCTTGCTACTGCTACACGCTGCTGTTGTCCACCAGAAAGTTGTTGTGGAAAATGATTCCTTCTGTGCATAATATTCATGCTTTCTAGTAGTTCTTCTGTACGTATTTTACGTTGTGCGGAGGGCACTTTGGTATAGAGCATAGGCAACTCTACATTCTCAAAAACTGTGAGCTCATCTATGAGATTAAAACTCTGAAATACAAACCCTAGGTTGTGCTTTCTTATATCTGATCTTCCTCTTTCTGAGAGGTGGCCGATTTCCTGTTCTCCAAAAAAATACTCTCCCGATGTAGGACTATCTATCATGCCTAACACATTAAGAAGGGTAGACTTTCCGCATCCTGATGGGCCCATTATGGATACAAATTCACCTTCCTTTATTTCGAGATTCACTTCATTGAGAGCCATTGTTTCTACTTCGTCAGATTGATAGATTTTGACAAGATTTTTAGTTATTATCATAGTATATAGTTTTTTATTTTTTTTTTAACAAATGTTGCTGAATATGATGACTCCTATGGCCGCGGCTATTCCTACAGCTGCCGCCAATAAAGAGCTTACGATAATAGGTAGCCAGCTATAATGTGTGTTCTCATCATTTGAGATGGTGGTAAGTCCAAGGCCCACTTTTTCTCTTTTTTGTAATAAAGAAAATTGATATCCAGATAATTTAAAATGACGTTTTTGCCTCATTGTAATATCAATTCATCTTTATCACCATAATTTTCGTAGCTGCTTGTAATTACGATTTCCCCGGGAGTAAGTCCATCTAGTATTTCATAATAATTGGGATTTTGTCTCCCTACTCTTATTTCTCTTTTTCTTGCGATATTGGTAGTTGGATCTAGTACGTATACCCAATTGCCACCAGTAGTCTGATAGAAACTTCCACGTTGTACTATCAGGGCTTCTTCTTGTGCACTCAGCTCTAATTTGACTGATACAGTCTGCCCTCTTTTTATTCCTTCGGGAGCTTTTTTGGTAAATGACATATCGGCTTCAAATGTTCCATTGGTAACCTGGGGGAATATTTTTTGGATATACAGTTCATAGTTCTCTCCTGCAAAATTGAATGATCCTTTGAGTTGAGTATAAATTCTACTAATGTAAAATTCATCTATACGTACTCTTATTTTAAATTTTGTGAGATCGTCTATCTGTGCGATTTGTGAGCCTTCTATGATAAGCTCACCCAGCTCAGCCCCGAGTCCTGATAACTGCCCATCTATTGGAGCTTTAATACTAAGATTATCTAAGCTTTGCTGTGCTATCTTAAGATTCCTTTGCATAAGATCTAGAGAGATTTCCATCTGTTTTTGTTGAATCTCTGATGACATTCTATCTTTTTCGATCAGGCCTGTTAACAGTTTTTTGCGTGCTAGTAGGCTTTCGTGCTCTGCTTTGGTTTCTGTATAATCCACATTTGATATTACGCCCTCTGCATATAGCTTCTTATTGCGTTGTAGTCGTGCTGTTACAATAGTAAGTTGGTAATTTACATTGATGGCATTCTCTTGCATATTGAGACTCTGCTGCTCCATCATCAGACTCGTATTTCTGATTTGATTGATTTGAGACACTATATTGGCTTCTTGATTGAGGTAATTGAGTTGAAGATCGGGGTTGCTGAGTCGCAGTATAGATTGTCCTGCCTTAACCATGGTGCCATCTTCTACAAACCGCTCTTCCACCCGACCTCCTTCTATGGCTCCAAGTTGTACATTTCTGATGGGCAATACCACTCCAGTAACGGGTATAAAATCTTGAAAATTTCCTCGTTTTACAACATCTGTGAGTAACCTATCTTTCTGTACATTGAGCTTAGATGTGCCTCGTGAAATATAAAAACCATTTCCTATATAACTCAGTAATAACAGAGGAATGGCAATCATTAGAATTTTTTGCCAAGTCCACTTTTTCTTTTCTATTTTTCTATCCATATATAAGTTTAAGTTATTGTAACTACTCAGGTGGAGCCAATTTTGGTTTAAAACAAATTCCTTTTCGACCACATTTCAGCTTTTTTTTCGGCAGCACTCTGAGATGCTTCAAAAAATGATCTCTATCCGAAAAAAAATAACAATTTTTAATCTCAATAGCGCCCACCTGAGCGGTTACAGTTTTTTCTATTAATAAACATTACTAACATTATATCTACAGCCATGCCAAAAACTACAAACGCTTAGTATCTGTGATATACGCATATAGTTATTTTATATGTGTTAAATATATGTACGATTATGAACACTAACTGTTCATAAATGAACAATTTTGTTTGGCTTAGCTTGACTTGAATTTGAAAATTGAATATTACACATTGTACGATATTTCCCAAATTTCAAATCGACAGTTTGGATTGCCCACTTATAGCTGATGTTTATCAGATACGGAGTAACGCGGCATGAGTTATTACTTTCGGGGAATTGCGGTAAGTTTTTTTATGAATGGATTTTGTTCGATGGGATGCCGTTTGTCCTTAGCCTTTTTTGTGCATTTAGTCATTTACAAGAACAATAAAAATGGATAAAATAATTGCAGCAATAAGAAAACCCCAAGTTGAAATAGGTGTAATTCAATATGTGGATATATCTAAGTTTTGTCCATTTATTATTATTGTAAAATTAGGGGTAGATAATTGACAATATCGCAAAATGGCGGTATATTTGTGACAATTGGCGCAAAATGATGAAATTTTAGCCTTAATCAAAGAGTAACAAGAAATGACAAAAAAATCCTATAAAAAAGATGACGATAAAAGTGACATTCGTACTCGTCTTGCTGAGCCTTTAGTAGCATATAATGCCAGTACTGGCACATCATTCGATCCTTTAGAAATGATAAAGTCTACAAGGGCTGGTATCGAGATGTCAACAATTCTAGGGTTATCAAAAAAACTTTTACTTACTACAACAGAATTATCGAAAATCCTACACATTTCCTTAAGAACATTGCAGAGGTATTCATCTTCTACGGTTTTAAATTCTGATATTTCGTCCAAAGCTTTGCAGTTAGAAAAGTTGCACAATTTTGGCTTTGATGTATTTGGTGATTCAACTTCTTTTGGAGAGTGGTTACATATCAAGGTGCCAGCTTTGGGAGGTGAGCGCCCTCTTGATTATTTGGATACTCCATTTGGTTTCCTTCTTATAGAGCAGATGTTAGGTCGCATTGAGCACGGCATTTTTGCATAATGATCTACAGTATTGTCTATGAATGTTTTTAGAATTTCCAGATCAAAATACATTGAGGATTTATCAGGATATGGTGCCAAAATCTATGGTGGTAGATGGAATCGGCCCGGTGTACCAGTCCTGTATACAAGTCAGGCAAGGTCACTGGCAATGCTCGAATTAATAGTTCATTTTACTTCAAAAGAGGCTTTTCGACGGCAATATAAATTTGCATGTCTGTGGATAGATCCCAAATTTATTGTTGATGTAGAAGAAGATATTCATTCGGTGGATTTACGACTCCCCAACAATGAACATTTATGGAAAATAACTGACAAGTTCTTTATCGATAAAAAAGAATTATGTATAAAAGTGCCGAGTGTATTAATCCCTAATGAGTTCAATTATTTAATCAATCCGATTCATCCTTATTTTCAAAATGTGAAACTTCAAGGATTAGAAAATGCTATTGTTGATAAGAGGTATTTTGCGGTTAATTAATAAACAGTAACTACTCAAGTGGAGTCAATTTTGGATAAAAAAATATTTTTTCTACTATTTTTCACCTATTTTTTTTACAATAGCTCTGCTATGCCATAAAAATGAGCTTTATCTGGCAAAATAATAACAAATTTTTATCGCAAAAGCGATCACCTGTGTATTACCAATAAACATTTGGAATTAAATTTGTGGTAAATATTCAGATAGTTTCAAATTAGGCTAAGAAAAAATGCTCTTATATCACTATACTATGTCAAAGTATGTCTGAAATTGAATATGTGGCACCATAATCGAGATTCACTAACACATATAATGAGTTGGTAATAGCGCTGCTATGAATACAAAAAAAAATATGTCAAGCAATAAGATAGCAATTTTTTACCTTCCTGTTTGGCAGACAGATTTCAAAAGCACACCACCGAAGTAGTTACAATTTGTGAAAACCTAAAATGAACATTGGGCAATGAAAACCGAAGGAACAATACTAATAGTAGATGATGATGAAGACATTTCGTTTTCGTTAAAGTTATTATTAGACCAACATTTCTCATCCGTATTCACTGAAAATAACCCTTATCATATACCAAGATTACTGAGGCAGTATTCCCCTGATGTCATTCTGTTGGATATGAATTTCAAAAAAGGAAACACTGATGGAGAAGAAGGAATTCATTGGCTAAAAAAAATAAGAGAGCTGGATTCTACAGTGCAAGTACTCATGATCACTGCCTATAGTGAAGTGGAAGTAGCAGTAAAAACATTAAAATTTGGGGCAGCGGATTTTTTAGAAAAACCTTGGAGAAATGAAAAACTACTGGCTACAGTTAAAAGTGCATTCACCATTACAAAATCTCTGGCTCAGGTAGACGAATTAGAGTCCCATAAAAAGGTGCTCGCTATGGCTTTGGATGAACCTTTTGCACGAATTATTGGGACATCTTCCGAGATGGATAAAATCTATAACACTATCTCAAAAGTGGCTAATACCGATGCTCATGTCCTGATTATGGGAGAAAATGGATCGGGTAAAGAATTGGTGGCCAGAGCCATACATCGCCAATCAAAAAGACACAAAGAGGTATTCATTCCTATCGACTTGGGAGCGATACCTGAGTCTCTGTTCGAATCAGAATTATTTGGTCATAAAAAAGGAGCATTTACTGATGCGTACGAAGACCGGATAGGAAGATTTGAAGTGTCACATAAGGGCACTATTTTTTTGGATGAAATAGGTAATCTATCCACGGGGATGCAAGCAAAATTACTGCAAGTTTTACAAAATAAAGTGATTTATAGAATAGGTGACCCTTCTCCCATCCAGGTGAACATAAGAGTAATATGTGCCACTAATATGCCACTATACCAGATGGTAGAAGACAAGACATTCCGCCAAGACTTACTCTATAGGATCAATACAATAGAAATCAATGTACCTCCCCTGAGAGTAAGAAAAGGCGATTTACCCCTGCTGTGCGATCATTTTTTATCACAATTAAAAAAGAACTACAATCGCCCCGATTTGACTATCAATTCTGATAGTTATAAGGCTATGGAGTCTTATGGGTGGCCTGGCAATGTGAGAGAACTCCGACATTTACTAGAAAGAGCCATGATATTATCTGACGGAGACGAGATAAAGCCAGAGGGTTTTATTCCTTCCAGAATAAATGGAGATTCTTCTTCAGAATCTTTAAATCTTGACGCACTAGAAAAAAAATATATCCTCAAAGCATTAGAGATAAATAGGGGAAATATAACTAAAGCATCACGTGACTTAGGCATTACCAGAGCTGCTTTGTACAGAAGATTAGAAAAATATGGCATTAACCAAAATGAAGAATAATAGAAATGCCATCATCGAAAACTTACATTTTAGACAAATTCCGAACCAAGATTATCATTCATATTTTGATTATGGTATTCTTGGCTTTGTTTGGTTTTTATCTCACCTATATTAAGGCATCAGTATCGGGTCTTCTGGTGACTGCTTTGATATTTTTTTATACTGTAATAACTCTTTTTAAGTTAGTCAATAAAACAAACCGTGATCTTGCCCATTTTCTCATGAGTATTAGATTTGATGATTTTGAAACATCTTTTAGCCGCCAAAGTACGTCCAATGGTAATGATGAAAACTTGCACGAGGTATTTAATCTGATCACCGGAAAATTCAGGGATCTCAGATCGCAAAAAGAATCCCAGCATCAGTTTTTACTATCTCTGGTAGAGCAAGTGGAAACGGGATTAATATGTTTTGACGATCAATGGCAGACCGTAATGATGAATCGAGCAATGAAAGACATGCTTAGAAAATCATACGTGCCTTCTCTAAAATCTATTCTAAAAATAGACAAAGGCCTTCATGATACAATGCTTACGCTGTCTCCTGGAGATAAAAAACTATTGGATGTCAATGTTCAAAATACCAGATTACAATTGGCATTGCTGGGCTCTCAGATTAAAATGAATGACGAATTGATCAGGATTTTTGTCATTCAAAATATCAGTACAGAACTGGACAATCAGGAAATCCGGTCATGGCAAAAACTAATACGAATCTTAACCCATGAGATAATGAATTCTGTAAGTCCCGTGGTTTCACTGGCATCTACAACAGATGATATGCTCAAACAGGCCAAAGAACTGGACAAAGAAACTATTTCAAAAATGCACAAAGCCATTCAAGCTATAAAACATAGGGGTGAGGCACTTCTCAGTTTTACAGAAAGGTACAGAGCTCTTACCAGAGTGCCGCCACCCGTAATGGAGAATGTTGATTTTATTAACCTTGTTGATCAGATTATTGTATTATATGATGCGGAAATGAATTCGAAGAATATAGAATTATTAAAGAAGTATCCCAATCACAAATTACAAATCAGTGCTGACCCAGGCCTTCTAGAACAAACGATTATCAACCTTCTTAAAAACGCAATGGAGGCCGTTAAAGATCAAGATAATGGAAAAATAGAAATACAAATATTTCGAGATAGTCGGAATACAATATTTCAAATTGCAGACAATGGAAATGGTATAGAAGAAAGTATGATTGACCAAATATTTATCCCATTTTTTACCACCAAAGATCAAGGGTCAGGTATCGGTTTAAGCCTTAGTAGGCAGATTATTCTTATGCATAATGGCACTATTGACGTACAGTCAGAAGTAGAAAAAGGGAGTGTTTTTATAATTAGACTGTAATGAATATGGGCAATAAAGGTAATAACTCAGCAAGTATCAATTTTGATAAAAATGCTCTTTTATAACCTTGAATCGAAAATTTGTGTAAAGGGCGGTTATCAAGTAGTTTTTTTTACAAAAAAAATTACTGTAAACTATTATTTTACAACTGTTTAATTATTGGGAATTACTGAGGAACAGTCAATTTTAGATGAAAAAAGTTCTTTTTCTACCATATTTCAGCTATTTTTTTCGGCACAACTTTACTATGCCTCAAAAAATGAACATTACCAGAAAAAAAAATAACAAATTTTTATCTCAAAGGCGCCCATCTGGAGTTGTTACTTATTATTTAGTAAGTATCAGTAATTTATGAGTTGTCTCTAAATTATTGATGTATATTGAGTCCACTCGAAAAACTCGCAAAATCAACAAAGTTGACTTCGACAAGATCTGCATAAAACTTTTGGCGAACTTTACATTTTTCTCAAACCGCTGATACTAAGGGATCACCGAATCTCAAAAAATGCAAATTTGATCCGAAGCGATTCTTTTTCTGAAAAATGTTAGTTTCCAGCGTAGATTTAATATTCAATTATTAGATATTTTTATTAAATGTTAAAAATTCTTTATCATGTTGATTAGAACAAGTGTATTCAGAAGTTATGTCACCATATTAATCTCTTTATTAGTTTGTAATATAAATTTTGGTCAAGCCGATAAATTCTCTAAAGGGTACATTATCTTGACAAATGGGATACTCTCAAAGGTCAGATTAAAAACCTTAGTGCACTTAGCCTTTTTGAATACGTAGTATTTAAAAAAAATAAAAATACTGCACCTAAAAATTATCACCCTGATGAAATTTCGCATTATTACTTTGGTAATTCAAATTATTATGAGTCAGATTCTGTGGCCTTTAGACATCCTTCATCGGGTATTTATTACAAGAAGTTATTTCTAAAAAAAACTTGTAAGAGGAAATATTGAATTATTTCGATTAGATTACCAGATCACTGACAACCCCACAATTCTTTATGAATATAACATGAAGTACTATTTTATTCGACAAAAAAAGAATAGCATAATGGTTGATTTACTGGAAAGTAACTTTAAAAGTAATTTGAATAAAATATTGAATAATGGGAAATGTATCATAGGTAAAGATTATAAGTACAATGATGATGATCTATCCAATGTAATTTTGAAATATTCAAAATGTACAAATACTCAAAGCGAGAAGGTATATTCTAAAAGGCCAAAAAGAAAACTAAAAAAAGGTGTTAGTATTGGCATTGCCTCATCAAAATTTACAACCTGAAATAAGGCATTTGAAAACTTTGTGTCAAACCAAGGATTAGGTTATGACCTCAACTTTTTTATTAACCCACAACTGCTAAGTTGGCTATCATTGAAAGGAGGAATTAATTATAAATTTAGAAATTTTAAAAGTTCCAAAGATTTTATTGTTTCTGAGTTTTACGTTAACAAGGGGGAGTCTCTTAAACTAGAATCAAATATTAAAATAAATCAGATAGGCACATCTATACAACTCCAATCGTTTTATCAGGTTAATGATTTTTGAACTTATGTGATTTTGGGTGGCTATATGGGGTTTAATTTAAAAAACACAGCATATCTCGATAAAACTAAATTTGTACAAACAGACCAGGGAAGCGTATTAGTAACTGATAGAATAGACCCATTTTTATCCAATGTAAATGAATTTGAAATAGGGTGGTCTATCGGAGGAGGTCTCGAGTATGCTTTAAATGGCAATCACAGTATGTTTCTTGAAATTCAATATACCAAAGGAGCCAACAGTAATCAAAAAAGCAGTAAGTTTTATATCTCACAGAAAGCTGTTGTGCTATTGATTGGAGTTTCTTTTTAATATCGCTCATTCCCCTCAAAGGCTATTAAATTGTGTCTGAACGGTAACTACTCAGGTGGAGCCAATTTTGGACACTAAAAGTTCTTTTTCTACTATTGGAGCTTTTTTTCGCGGTTGCTCTGCTATACCTCAAAAAATGAGCTTTATCTGGTAAAAAATATCACTTTTTTTACATCAAAAGTGCCCCCCTCCTGTGTAGTTAGTGTCTGATCGAAAACTCATCAAAATTAGAAATAGTTTTTTTGGCGATATTTAATTTTTTTTCAACTCGCTGATACTCCGGCATCACAGAATATTAAAAAATGATAATATCATCTAAAATAATTAATTTTTGAAAATTATCTGTTTTCAGAGCGGACTCAAAGTTCAACAAAAGTCTTTTTTCATTTTAAGATATTTCGGAGTCAAATTAAAATTATTCATTCACTTAAAATCACTATAGAGTCATCAAAGAGTATCCTTTAAATAATATTTGTGTGATACAAAATCAAGTCTTTTTTACCCCCTCTAATTAAAAAGCCAATCTATATTTGGCTTATTCTCAATTAAGTGTAATATTTAGCCGAATAAAAGGTAAAATACATGAAGCCTACTGATACCAAAGACCCCGAATATTTTCATAAAGTAGTAGATTGCCAGCTTGCTTGCCCTGCTCATACTCCAGTACCTGAATATATACGACTTATAGCCCAAGAGAAATATACCGAAGCATACATGATCAATTGGGAATCAAATGTATTCCCCGGTATCCTCGGGAGAACGTGTGATCGCCCATGTGAACCTGCATGTCGAAGAGGCAGAATAGAAGAAGACCCTGTAGCAATTTGTAGATTGAAAAGAGTAGCAGCAGATAATAAAGGGGAGGTGAAAAGCCTAATGCCTAAAATCCCTAAAATTAAAAATGGAAAGAAAATAGCCCTTATCGGGGGTGGCCCTGCTTCACTAACGGTAGCTAGAGATTTGGCTCCTTTGGGTTATGAGATTGATCTGTATGATCAATGGAGTGGTGGTGGCGGAATGATGCGTACTCAAATACCTTCATTTAGGTTGCCAATAGAAGTGTTGGATGAAGAAGTGAATTATATCCTGGACATGAATATCAATACTCACTTTAACCACTTTGTAGATAGCATGAAGAGTATATTAGACAAAGATTACGATGCTATTTTAGTAGGAACAGGTGCGCCAAAAGGTAGAAATTTGAATATTGCTGGCAGAGAAGAAGCCGATGCTCATATCCATATTGGAATAGAATGGCTAGCAGGTGTAGCTTTTGAGCATATTAAAAAAATAGGTGAAAAAGTAATCGTTTTGGGGGGAGGAAATACAGCAATGGATTGTTGCCGTACTTCTAAAAGAATAGGAGGGAAAGAAGTAAATGTAGTGGTGAGAAGTGAATTTGAAAGAATGAAGGCATCATCGTGGGAAATAGAAGATGCCATGCATGAAGAAATAGTAATAACGAATAATAGGCCCCCTAAAGAATTTGTCATGGACAATGGTAAACTAAAGGGTGTCTTATTCGACAAAGTAAATGCAGAATATGATGAAAATGGAAAACGTACTCTTGTACCCACAGGGGAAGAAGAGTTTATTGAAGCCGATGATGTATTAATAGCAATAGGGCAAGACAATTCATTTCCTTGGATAGAAAGAGATTTGGGTATAGAGTTTGGCAAATGGAATTTACCTGAACTTGATAAAGTAACGTATCAGTCTACTAATCCGAAAGTGTTTTTTGCAGGTGATGCTGCATTTGGACCTGAAAATGTGATTACAGCAGTAGCTCAAGGCCATCAAGCAGCCATCTCAATTGACCTGTTTTTGAAAGGAGAAGATGTAAATAAGAGACCCGCACCTAGAACTACTTTAAAAAGCCAAAAAATGGGCATCCACGAATGGATGTATGACAGCCCAGTAGTAGATGATATTAGGTATAAAGTGCCTCATGCTGATAAAAAGAAGGCGCTCACAGATAGAAAGGTGGAAGTTGAACTTGGTTTCGATGGTTTGATAGGATTTAAGGAAGCCCAAAGATGCCTTAATTGTGATGTACAGACAGTTTTTAATACTGATAGATGCATTGAGTGCGATGCTTGCATGGACATTTGCCCTACCAGTTGTATCACTTTTACAGAAAATGGTGAAGAAGGAGAATTAAGAACAAGGCTCAAAGCTCCTGCGGAAAACCTTTCTCAAGATCTTTATGTATCTGATGTGTTGCCTACAAAAAGAGTGATGGTAAAGGATGAAGATGTGTGTGTGCATTGTGGATTATGCGCAGAGCGTTGCCCTACGGCAGCATGGGATATGCAGATGTTTTTTTATAATGTCACAAAATCATGTAGTGATGAACTGACCGAAGCGGCTATGGTGGTCTAAGAAGAAGTGAATTTACCGCAAAAATAGAATTTGATTCAAATAATAGAAGTACAATACAATGAGGAGTAAGGATACTCAAATCTTGGTGAATGATTTCGTAATTCGTTTTGCTAATGTAAACGGCACAGGATCGGCTAGTGCGAATGGGCTTTTCGCAAAAGCAATCTTCAGAAGTGGAGTGCCTATGGCTCCTAAGAATATTTTTCCATCAAATATACAAGGACTACCTACTTGGTATGAAGTGAGAGTAAGTGAAAAAGGATATCTGGGCAGGAGAGAAAATATAGACATAATGGTAGGAGTAAACCCTCAAAGTTTTAGAGAAGATGTAGAAAATATAGTTAGTGGTGGGTATTTAGTTTATGATAATTCGAGACAGCTCCACTCGGAGTTTTTACGAGATGATATCCAAATGTTGGCCATTCCTATGATGCAATTGAGTATGGATCATTTTGAGGAGCCAAGGCTTCAACAGCTATTTAAAAATATTATTTACCTAGGAGCTGTGGTTGCACTTTTAAATATAGATATCGAGATAGTGAGGACATTGATAGAAGAACAATTCTCCAATAAACCCAAGCTAATACCTCCTAATTTCAAGGCTCTTGCAGTAGGGTACGATTTTGCAAAAGAAAATCTAAATTGCCCTCTTAATATTAGGGTGCAAAAGAGAGATTTAATAGGAGATAAAATCTTAATAGAAGGCAATGAAGCTACTGGTCTTGGTGCTGTATATGGAGGGGCTACTATGATGGCTTGGTATCCTATTACGCCTTCCACATCAGTGGCAAAAGCCTATGAAAAACATGGTAACATCCTATTAATAGAAAAAGAAACAGGCAAAAAGAAATTTGCTTTTGTACAAGCAGAGGATGAACTCGCAGCTATAGGCATGGTAATAGGAGCGGCATGGAATGGAGTAAGGGCATTTACTTCTACCAGTGGGGCTGGTGTGTCTCTTATGAATGAATTTATTGGTTTGGCATACTTTGCCGAAATACCAGTTTTTTTGGTCAATGTACAGAGAGGCGGCCCTTCTACAGGGATGCCTACTCGTACCCAACAAGGAGACATGATGTCTACAGCATATGCCTCTCATGGAGATACAAAACACATATTGTTAATACCAAGTACTCCCAATGAGTGTTTTGAAATGTCGTCATTGGGATTAGATTTGGCTGATCGTTTTCAAACTCCAGTTATGCTTATGTCAGATTTGGACTTGGGTATGAATGAACATATTACAGAGCCCCTTAAATGGGATAAAAACCGTAAATACGATAGAGGCAAAGTGCTGAGTGCTAATGATTTAGAACAGCCTAACTTAGATTGGGGCAGATACCTCGATGTGGATGGTGATGGGATATGCTACCGTACGATACCTGGGACTCACCCATCTAAAGGGGGATATTTTACCAGAGGCACATCTAGAGATGAATATGCTAAATATTCAGAGAAAGGCGAAGTGTATCAACGCAATGTAGATCGACTTACATTAAAGTGGAAAACAGCGAAAGAAAAGGTGCCAAAACCAGAATTTTACCAAAAAACCAATGAAGGGAAACATGGCCTAATTTTTTATGGCACCACAGCCTATCCAGCTGCAGAGGTTATGGACATATTTATTGCAGCGGGTATAACTATGGATTCTATGCGATTGAGAGCATTTCCGTTTGGATCAGAAGTGGAAAGTTTTATTGATGACCATGAAGAGCTTTTCGTTATAGAGCAAAATAAAGACGGTCAAATGCGTTCGATGATTATCAATGAGCTTGATATTAACCCAAAAAAGTTGATACCCATTCTGAATTACGATGGGTATCCTATTACTGCCGGCTATATTTTTGATAAGATCAATGAACATTTGAGTATCAACGAATTAGTGAAATGAACAACGCATCGATACTATGTTTATCAATTAACAAATCACCAAACATCTGAAAAAATGAGTTTTTTAAAACCATCATTCGTCCATCCAGCATCACCTCGCAATGACGTGGGTTTTCTAAAAAGGGATTATGAAGGAGCCATTTCTACTCTGTGTGCAGGATGTGGCCATGATTCTATCAGCGCTTCTATTGTAGAGGCATGTTTTGAGCTCAATATTGAGCCTCATCTTTTGGCCAAATTGTCGGGGATAGGATGCTCCAGTAAGACACCTACTTATTTTATGAGTAATTCTCATGGCTTTAATACCGTGCATGGGAGAATGCCTAGTGTTGCGACTGGGGCTAACTTAGGAAATAAAGAATTAATCTATTTGGGTGTTTCTGGTGATGGTGATACTGCTTCTATTGGTATGGGGCAGTTTGTACATGTGATACGTCGCAACCTTAATATGACTTACATTGTCATGAATAATGGCTGTTATGGTCTCACCAAAGGTCAAGACAGCGCCACTGCTGATTTTGGATCAATGAGTAAATCGGGTGGGGGAGTAAGCACGCCATATCAGGCTATTGACTTAGTAGGGATGGCTTTAGAGCTAAATGCTAGTTTTGTGGCCCGGAGTTTTAGTGGTGATAAGCAGCAATTGGTACCATTGCTTAAAGCCGCCCTGTCACACCAGGGTTTTTCATTTATTGATATCATTTCTCCTTGTGTCACTTTTAATAATAACAAAGGATCAACTAAGGCATACGATTATGTAAGAGATCACATAGAAGTAACTGGGAAGATGGATTTTGTGCCTGTGGAAAAAGAGATTACTGTGGATTACAATGCCGGTACTAATAAAGTGGTAGAATTATTTGACAATACAAAATTGAGCCTCCAAAAACTTGCTGAAGATTGGGATCCAACGGATATTTTTTCTGCAAAAGCCAAATTAGAAGAGACTAAAAAGCAAGGAAATTACCTTACTGGATTAATCTATATTAATCCTGAATCGAAAGATTTTCATAATATTCTTAATACGGTAGACAAGCCATTGAATAAACTAGATGAAAATGATTTGTACCCTGGCGATGGGGTTTTGAATGAGATAAATCAAAGATTTAGATAGCACTCTTACAGAGGAATATTGCCATGTTTTTTCTTAGGGATGCTTACCGCTTTATTTTCTAACATAGCAAACGCTTTGATAAGTTTTCTTCTGGTATCCTTGGGCATGATGACCTCATCAATGAAGCCCCTCTCGGCAGCTGTATATGGATTGGCAAATTTATCAGCGTAATCTTGTTCCTTTTGCTTTAATGTCTCTTCTGGTTTCTTTGAGGCTCTGATCTCTTTGCTAAAAATTATCTCACTGGCTCCTTTGGCGCCCATTACTGCGATTTCTGCTGATGGCCATGCAAAATTCATATCTGATCCGATGTGTTTACTATTCATGACATCATATGCTCCGCCATAAGCCTTCCTTGTTATTACTGATACACGTGGTACTGTTGCTTCGCTCAAAGCATATAGCAATTTTGCTCCATTTGTAATGATGGCATTCCATTCTTGATCGGTTCCAGGTAAAAATCCTGGCACATCTACCAATACCAGTAACGGAATATTAAAGCAATCACAAAATCGCGTAAACCTAGCCGCTTTTTTTGAGCTATTCACATCAAGGCATCCTGCTAAATTCATTGGCTGATTGGCCACGATACCAATACTCCTTCCTGCTAACCTTGAGAAGCCAACCACAATATTTTGAGCATAATCTTTATGTATTTCAAAGAAAGAATCAGTATCGGATATCCCTGCTATGACCGCCCTCATATCATAAGGTTGATTGGCACTTTCTGGTACTATATCCTCTAGTTCTATTCTTATTTCCTCTTTTATCTCAAAAGGAATTTTCATAGGACTTTCCTCACAATTTTGGGGCATAAAACTCAATAATCTTTTCACCTTAGTGATACAATCTATATCATTAGAAGAAGTAAGATGGGCCACTCCTGATTTAGTAGTATGTGCTGATGCTCCTCCTAACTCTTCTGAGGTTACCTCTTCATTTGTTACAGTTTTGACCACATTTGGCCCTGTTACAAACATGTAACTAGAACCTTCTACCATTATGGTAAAATCAGTCATTGCTGGAGAATAAACGGCTCCCCCCGCACATGGCCCCATAATGGCGCTGATCTGAGGTATAACTCCAGAAGCCATTACGTTTTTATAAAATATATCAGCATACCCTCCCAGCGATCTTACCCCTTCTTGTATACGTGCTCCACCACTATCATTAAGACCTATTAAAGGCGCTCCTACCTTCATCGCTAAGTCCATTATTTTACATATTTTTTCGGCATGGGTTTCTGATAATGAGCCACCGAAGACTGTAAAGTCTTGAGCAAAAACATAAACCAATCTGCTATCCACAGTGCCATATCCTGTTACTACTCCATCTCCATAATACTTCTGGTCGGCCATGCCAAAGTCAGTGGTTCTGTGCGTAACAAGAATCCCAATTTCTTCAAAAGAGCCTTCGTCCATAAGAAAATGAATACGTTCTCTGGCCGTGAGTTTTCCCTTATTATGTTGCTTTTCTATTCTTGCCTTACCTCCTCCTAGTTTAGCGAGCTTTATCTTATCATTTAATATATTAATGTTGCTCATTATTTCTTTATACTTTGGCATAATTCTACTAATACTCCATTTGCTGTTTTGGGATGTACAAAACAAACCCATTTGTTGTCAGCGCCTCTTTTAGGTTCAATATTTAAAAGCTCAAAACCTTCTTTTTTCAGCCTCTTCATCTCCGCTCTGATGTCTTCCACTTCAAAGGCGATGTGATGTATTCCTTCTCCTCTTTTTTCAATAAAATTGTCAATAGCACTGCCTTCTTTTATAGATTGTACCAATTCTACTTTTGATTCTCCTGTCTGAAAAAAACTTGTAATTACACCTTCTGATTCTACCTCTTCTATTTTGTAATGTGCTTTTCCTAAAAGATGGTAAAACAAGTTATTGCTTGTATTTACATCCTTTACAGCGATTCCTATATGATCTATTTTTAATGTTTTCTTACCCAAATCTTTTCATCAATTGTTCTAAAATATTAATTGCAGCCTCTGATACTACAGTACCAGGCCCGAATACTCCTATCACCCCAAGGTCAAGTAAAAACTGATGATCATTAGGTGGGATGACACCCCCTGCTATGACAAAAATGTCTTCTCTTCCTAGTTTTTTTAATTCTTTGATAGTTTGTGGCACCAGTGTCTTGTGGCCTGCCGCTAATGATGATATTCCCAACACATGCACATCATTTTCAGCTGCCTGTAATGCCACCTCAGATGGTGTTTGAAACAAGGGGCTTATATCCACATCAAAACCCAAATCGGCAAAACTAGATGCGATGACTTTGGCTCCTCTGTCGTGCCCATCTTGACCCAATTTGGCAATCATAATACGAGGTCTCCTTCCATCATGTGCGGCAAATTCATTAGCTAAATTGAGTGCTTTGTCAAATGTTTTATCCATACCAATCTCGCTTTTGTAAGCCCCTGATACTGTTCTAGTTGTTGCTACAAATCTACCAAATTCTTGTTCCATAGCCATGGATATTTCCCCTAATGTAGCGCGACCTTTAGCAGCATTAATAGCCAATGCTAAGAGGTTACCAGCATTTCCAGCAGCACATTGATGCAATGCCTTTAAAGAATTTTCAACCGCTATATTGTTTCTGCTTTTTTTGGTCTCGATTATTTTTTTGATCTGCGCTTCTCTCACAGCAGTATTTTCCACTTCAAGTAAATCCAGCTCAGTATTTTCTTCTATTTCAAATACATTCACACCTATGATTTGATCTGTCCCCTTGTCTATTCTGGCCTGCTTTTTTGCGGCGGTCTCTTCTATTCTGATTTTTGGCAAACCGTTTTCTATTGCTTTGGCCATGCCCCCTAAATCTTCAATCTCTTGAATCAATGACCATGCTTTTGTAGCTATTTCTTGCGTGAGATATTCTATATAATGTGAACCAGCCCAGGGGTCTACCACTTTGGTAATGCCAGTATCTTCTAAAAGATATTTTTGTGTATCTCTAGCTATTTTAGCAGAGAAGTCAGTAGGCAGTGCAATTGCTTCATCCAAACTATTGGTATGTAGTGATTGAGTTCCCCCAAATACTGCTGCTAGACCTTCTATAGTTGTCCTTCCTATATTATTGAAAGGATCTTGTGCGGTGAGACTCCACCCTGATGTCTGGCAGTGGGTACGTAGCGCCATAGATTTTGGTTTTTTTGGATTGAAGGATTTTACAATTTTTGCCCAAAGTATTCTTGCGGCCCGCATCTTCGCTATTTCCATAAAATGATTCATACCAATACCCCAAAAGAAGGACAATCTTGGAGCAAAATCATCAATATCAAGCCCTGCTTTTATTCCAGTACGAATGTATTCTAATCCATCGGCAAGAGTATATGCCAGTTCTATATCAGCACTAGCTCCAGCTTCATGCATGTGATACCCACTGATAGAAATGGAATTAAATTTTGGGATATTTTGAGAAATATATTTAAAAATATCACCAATGATTCTCATAGAATGTTTGGGAGGATAGATATAGGTATTCCGTACCATGAATTCCTTTAATATGTCATTCTGAATAGTACCTTTCAGATTTTTTATATCCACGCCCTGTTCTTCAGCAGCTACAATATAGAATGCCATTATTGGTATCACGGCACCATTCATAGTCATGCTCACTGACATTTGATCCAAAGGAATTTTGTCAAAAAGAATTTTCATATCCTCCACAGTGTCAATTGCCACACCAGCCATACCTACATCACCCGCTACTCGGGGGTGATCAGAATCATAGCCTCTATGAGTGGCCAAATCAAAAGCTACGGATAGCCCTTTTTGCCCTTGTTCTAAATTTCTTCTGTAAAAAGCATTGCTCTTTTCAGCTGTTGAAAATCCTGCATATTGCCGTATAGTCCATGGTCGCACAGCATACATAGAGCTATATGGCCCTCTAAGATATGGAGGGCGACCTGCAATAAAATCCAAATGTTCTGAATATTCTATGTCTTTTTTGTCATATGATGATTTGATATCAATACCTTCTGCAGTATCCCAACTTTTAGTTTCTGACGTTGTGGTCTTAATATTTTTATTAAATGATATTTTCGAAAAATCTAGTTTGTGCATTCTTTATATTCTCGTCTTTTTCCAACTATTGGCTTTCAAATCTCCTCCTACCAATGTTTTCTTATTTTCAATATGTTTTTTCAATGCTACTCTTCCTGCTATGACTGCTTCGTTCTTTTGAGTCTCTTTTAATTTATCTGACGAATAGTAGTTTTTAACAAAATGTGTATTAAAATCACCACCAATAAATTTGTCATGTTCAAGTACAAATTTACCAAAAGGCAATGTAGTTTTTATTCCTTCAATTTTATAGTCAGCAATAGCTTGTTTCATTCTTTCGATTGCCTCATTTCTACTGGCTCCATATGTGATTAATTTAGCAATCATAGGGTCGTAATATATTGGTATTTCCATCCCTTTTTCATACCCATCGTCCACTCTCACTCCTTTTCCTTTTGGGATGTCGTAAGTAGTCAGTGTACCAACGTTAGGAGAAAAATTATCAAAGGAATCTTCTGCATACACCCTCAGTTCTAGTGCGTGACCATTTATCTTAAGATCATCTTGTGCAAACGAAAGTTTTTCGCCTCTCGCTACTTTAATTTGTTCTTCTACCAAGTCAATGTTGGTGATCAGTTCTGTCACGGGATGCTCCACTTGTAGACGTGTATTCATCTCTAAAAAATAGAAGTTATTATCTTCATCTAGTAAAAATTCTACTGTCCCTGCTCCCACATAGTCACATGCTTTTGCCACTCTTATGGCTGCTGCTCCCATTTCCTTTCTGAGATAAGAAGTAAGCACTACAGAAGGCGCTTCTTCTACTACTTTTTGGTGCCTTCGTTGTATGCTGCATTCTCTTTCGAATAAGTGTACAAAATTGCCATGAGTATCAGCCAGAATTTGAATTTCAATATGCCGTGGCGAGCTGATGTATTTTTCGATAAAAACAGATCCATCGCCGAAGGCAGACAGTGCTTCACTTGTGGCCCTTTGCATTTGTTCGGGTAGAGAATCTACGTCGTTCACTACTCTCATTCCTTTGCCACCTCCTCCTGCTGAAGCTTTTATTAAAATGGGAAACCCTATTTCTTTAGCAATTTGAATGGCTTCATTTTCATCACTTATTGCATTATCTGTGCCAGGCACCATCGGTATATCATACTTACTTACGGCATCCTTTGCTGCGAGCTTACTACCCATTATTTCAATAGCATGAGACTTTGGCCCAATAAAAGTAATACCAGCTTTTTCTATCATTTTTGCGAAAGTGGAATTTTCACTTAAAAATCCATATCCTGGGTGAATTCCTTCTGCTCCTGTCAATTGAGCTGCTTTCAATATTTTATCCATGACTAAGTAGGACTCAGAAGAAGGTGGTGCCCCTATTAAAACTGCTTCATCAGCAAATCTCACATGAAGAGCGTTTCGGTCAGCTTCTGAAAACACAGCCACAGTCTTGATGCCCATTTTTCGACAACTGCGCATTACTCTTAATGCTATTTCCCCTCTATTTGCTATTAATATTTTTTTCATTTCTAAGCTTATTCAATGAGTATTTGTTATTGAAACTTCTTCCATGCTTTTTCACATATTGAATCTGTCAAAGTTTCAATAAAATAACTGCCCGCAGAGGGATCTTTAACCCTGCTCAAATGGCTTTCCAAATCAAGTATATGACTAATATTTCGAGCTATTCTGTTCGAAAACGATATACCATTAGTATGAAGACCAAATGTGATTTTAAGCAAATCCACACCTCCAATCACTGCTGCAATTGACTGGGTATTGGCTCTTATTATATTGCTATTTTCGCCTCTATTTGGATCAGATGTATTTATTGTTACCGAGATAAAGGGTACATAATCTGAGATATTGTATGCATGAAAAAGATTTTGTAACAGTAATCTAAAAGCTCTTATTTTGGCAATATTTCCAAAGTAAAAATCATCCATACTCAATTGGAAAATCATCGCTTCTCCTAATGCTTTTTTGTCTGAATGTCGTTTTAAATGATTTTTAGTCTTTGTTAGCATTTTGGCTAAATCCTCCGTAGTGGATGACGTAAGAGATGACGCTATTTTTATCATTTTCATGTTGGGAAATAGGCCTCTTCTTACATCTAGAATATCCATATCCTTTACAGGTTTTTCCTCATATAAAGCGCCTCTTATTTTTTCTGTGTCAAACCCTTGACCTTCGACATATATAAGAAATTTTTCAGTAAACACCAGAGAGTCAACTCCCTTGAGTACAAATTCAGTAAATATCAATTCTAGTTGTATACCTTTTAGGACTTTCCCAAAATCAAATACAATTTCTTTATCAACTATAAATGTCAACGCAGTACAGCCCCCATTAAGAGCTTCTAGTGCCTTTCTGTTTGCTTCTTTCGGATTCTTATCTCGAATAGATTCGCTAATTTCCCATGAATTTTGAATGCTTTCAGAGGTGTTAATTTGTGCAATATTTGGATTGTCTTCAGAGTGATAAAAAGGAGAGAAATCCATGCCATCAAAGTTCCAATTGAGGTCATCAATGGGTTTCCCTTTCAGGTCTTTTTCTACTTGTTTAAGCCAATCTTCTTTTGAAGACTTAGAAAATTCATTGAAATTATTTGCCATCATTTCTCCATTTCAATTATTATCTGCCCTTTGTTCACGGCTTCTCCTTTTTGGCTTATTATTTTTTTTATCACACCATCACCCACAGCCTTTATTACATTCTCCATTTTCATGGCTTCCAATATTAACAAAGGGCTTCCTTTTGTAATCTGATCGCCATCATTCACCATGATATCAAGGATGAGTCCAGGCATCGGTGCCGTGATATCCGCCACTTTTTGATCATTGGTTGAATTGAGCCCCATTTGGGATATAAGTTGATCATATTCATCTTGGATGGTAATTTTATAGTAATTTCCATTTACAGTGATCCCATAGTATTTTGTTGCCCTGTTTTCATTCTCTATTCTCACATCATAGGATGTTGCTGATTCAAGCACATGGTATTGATCCGCATTAATTTTATGAATATCAAGAGCTTTGATGTCAGCAATATCTATATTTTCTTCGTGATGGTCGCTTATTATTTTATACATATTGTCAGAAGTGTAATTCAATTTGATTGTGAAAGATAGCTATTCAGTCAGTAATGTCAATATTAACTAATAAACGATCTTTTACTTCATCCTTTTGATTAATTTTTTGGTTTTAGTGAATAAGGAAGCGATAATTACAGTAATAGTAAGTGGGATAACATTTTTAGAAATTTTCTTACCTATCATTTTTCGTAAATACTTAGGTGAGGCCCATTTTGGGCAAAAAATTATTTTTCTATCATATTTCATCTACATTTTTCGCTTTGGCTCTGCGATATCTCAAAAGGGACCCACTTGAGTAGTTACTCTTTTTTATTAGCAAATTGCTATTGACTTTTTTTTCACTAAAAATGCAATTAGTTTTGTAGCTCATTTAAATTAAAATGATATGATGCAATCACACCTTATGACCGAAGAACATCACATGTTTAGAGATGCTGTAAAGGCTTTTGTTCAAAAAGAGTTAGCGCCAAGAGAAGAAGAATGGTGTAAGAATGGTATTGTTTCTCGTGATGTGTGGCTCAAAGCTGGGGAACAAGGGATGCTTTGCATGGATTTTCCAGAAAAATATGGAGGGATGGGTATAAAGGATTTTAGGTATAATGCTATATTGGTAGAGGAGATCATAAAGGCGAATGTTACATCAGTCGGGTTCTTCTTGCAAAATGATATAATGGCTCCATATTTCACACAATTTTGCAATGATGAACAAAAGGCAAGATGGATGCCAAAAGTAGCTTCTGGGGAGTATATTACTGCACTTTGCATGACTGAGCCAAGTGTAGGAAGTGATGTGGCTAATGTGAGCACATCAGCTGTAAAAAAAGGTGATAAATATGTTATCAATGGTCAGAAGACTTTCATTACGAATGGAATCAATTGTGACCTAGCTATAGTAGTGGCAAAAACCGACCCATCGGCTGGCCATAAAGGGATTACTTTATTTATGGTAGAAGAAGGGATGAAGGGTTTTATAAAAGGTAAAAACCTTGACAAAATTGGGCTTCATGGGCAAGACACTTCTGAACTTTTTTTTGAAGATGTAGAAGTGCCTGAAGAAAATATATTGGCAGAAGTAGGCAAAGGCTTCTATTACCTCATGCACAATTTGCCCCAAGAGAGATTAAGTATTGCTGTATCTGCAGTAGCATCATGTGAAGTCGCTTTGGAATGGACAATTCAGTATTGCAAGGATAGAAAAGCATTTGGGCAATCTATTGGTTCATTTCAAAATTCTAAGTTCAAATTGGCTGAAATGCGAACTGAGATTACAATAGCCAGAACATTCGTTGATCAATGTATTTTGGAATTGAATGCTAAAAAACTTTCACCAGAAAAAGCGGCAATGGCAAAATATTGGACAACTGAACTACAGATAAAAGTAGTTAATCAATGTTTGCAACTACATGGAGGCTATGGCTATATGAATGAATTTCCAATTGCAAAAATGTATGTGGATTGTCGAATTCAGACGATATATGGAGGTACCAATGAGATCATGCGGGAAATTATTGGAAGGTCTATGGGCTTTTGAATTGATAATTAATATCTACAATAGTCACGAGGCTTTACGTATTTATAAATGACCTCATTTTTATATGATCTTGTAACATTGAGTCCACTCCGAAAATTTACAAAATCAAAAAGTTAACTTTTACAAGCTCTGTATAAATACTTCGACAATCTCTGCAGAAAGCTTTTGGAGAACTTTACATTTTTCTCAATTCGCTGATACTCCGTCATCACCGAATCTCCAAAAATGCAAATTCCACCCAAAACGATTCTTTTTCTGAAAAATGTTAGATCCCTGAGTAGACTCAGTATTTTAATTGTAAAACTCGGAAGTACTCAATATTGTATCCATCAAAGAAAGGAGGAAGGCTTTTAGCAGAATAGGAAATGGCAACGCCCTAGGTAAGAGAAGTGATTGTTGTGATTTGGCGACATTTTTGATTAAAAATGATGACATACCTTTCGGGTTACACAAGATATTGAGTACTTATTGAAACTCTGCATAACTGCAATACATGTCACTTTATAACACAAAAATACACGTGCTTTGTAGCCAAAGATGATTACAACGCTATTGTTACAAATATTGTAACTACTGGGCTGTAGCCAATTTTGGATAAAAAAGTATTTTTTTACGATGATTTCAGCTATTTTTTTTGCCTTAACTTTGCTATGCTTTTAAAAATGAGCTTTATCTGTTAAAAAAATAACAAATTTTTATATCAAAGGCGCCCACCTGGGTAGTTACCAAATATTAAATGAATGAGAATAAACTGAACGTAATGATAGTGAATGAAATATTATTGTATTAACTTGTAATCAATGTCCAAAGCCAATTTTTCATTGAAAATAAAATTCTATGGAACCCGTGGGTCAATTCCTGTTTGTGCACGTAATTTCCAAGATTTTGGAGGTAATACCACATGTATATTGATAACCACACCAGATAATGATGCTGTAAGTATTATTGATGCAGGCTCAGGCATTAGAAAATTAGGACAAGATCTTATAGACAGAATAGAAGGAATGCCTAAGGAAATCACTATTGGGTTTACACATTTTCATTGGGATCACATTCAAGGATTCCCTTTTTTTAAACCTGCTTACAACCCAAAAGTCAAAATTAATATTCTCATGATGGGAAGTGATTGGACTTTAGAAAGACTGAAACAAATTATGGTAGATCAAATGGGAGGCGCTTTTTTCCCTATTGATGTGAAGGACATGGGCGCTCAGTTTAACTATATGATATATGGAAGCAAAGTTTTTTCGCAAAAGAGGGGAATTAGCGTAAAAGCTCGACAACATAATCACCCTGGTGCTGCTTATAGTTTTAGAATAGAAAGAGAAGGAAAAGTGGCAGTGTTTATTTATGATATAGAACATGGCGAAAAAATAGACCCAGGAGCAGTAGAACTTGCAAAAGATGCAGACCTTTTAGTACATGAAGCTCAATATACAAATCAAGAGTTAAAATCTAGGAAAGGATGGGGCCACAGTAGCTACGACCAAGCAATAGAAGTAGCCAAACGTGCCGGTGTTAAGGAATTAATACTGACTCATCATGATCCAGAACATGATGACAATTTTCTCTTAAAAATGGAAAAGAAATGCCAAAAGATATTTTCTAATTGTAGATTGGCTAGAGAAGGAATGGAAATCATTTTATAGAGCCAATCGCTTTCACTATAAATAACTGCACAAAGGGCGGTTTTAACTATAAAAAAATGGGCTCATCAGAGTAGTTACCTACAATAATAAGTATATATGATAGAAGATTATATTACCCGAATACCTAAGGCTGAACTTCACATTCACATAGAAGGTGCATTAGAGCCAGAACTGGCTTTTCATTTTGCAAGGAGAAACAATGTAGAATTGAGTTATAACTCAGTAAAAGAATTGAGAGAAGCATATAATTTTAATAATCTCCAAGAGTTTCTCAACCTCTATCATGAAGTATCAAAAGTGCTGGTAACTGAGGCTGATTTTTATGAGTTTACATGGGCATATCTTGAAAAACTTCATGATCAAAATGTAAGGCATGTAGAGTTGTTTTATGATTCTCAATCACATACCGAACGAGGAGTTTCATTTGAAACTGTCACTAATGGCATACATAAAGCGCTACAAGATGGAAAAGAAAAATTTGGAATTAGCTCGTACCTTATTCTTTGTTTTCTAAGACATTTATCAGAAGAAGAGGCGTTGCTTACTTTAGACAAGGCGATAGAACATAAGGATAAAATCATTGGTATAGGTTTGGCGTCTTCTGAGTTAGGACACCCCCCTTCTAAGTTTGATAACGCTTTTAACAAGGCACGGGCAGAAGGCTTTAGAATAGTGGCCCATGCTGGTGAAGAGGGGCCAGTAGAGTATATATGGGAAGCGCTTAATATTCTCAAAGTTGAACGGATAGATCATGGCAATAGGGCTATGGAAGATCCTAAGCTTTTAGATTTATTGTCAAAAAACAAAATCCCATTGACGCTATGCCCAGTGTCTAATTTAGAATTGTGTGTAATTGAATCTCTTGAAAATCATCCCGTAAAAAAAATGTTAGATTTGGGTATTTTAGCTACTATTCATTCTGATGACCCAGCATATTTTAAAGGAAGTTTAGTAGATAATTATGTAAGAACGGCAGAGGCATTAAGCCTTGATAAAATGGACATTTATCAATTGGCAAAGAATTCTTTTGAAGCCAGCTTTTTACCTCAAAATGAAAAAAACAATCTACTCAGAGAATTGAGAGAATTTAAAGACAATAACTAAATTTTGGCTTGCTTAATTAGAGAAGTTGAAACATACCTCAAAATGGAATTGCTCCGTAAAAAATTATTATCGTATTGTTACTTGTCTGATGACGAGTTAGATCAATTAATGGGTTCTTTTGTGAAGGTGAATTTACAGCCAGGAGAAAGGTTGTTTTCTGAAGGCGATGTGGTGAAGTCACTTTATTTCATTTTGTCTGGAGTATTGGTCTATACTAGTGTTGTAGATGGTGAAACATCGATTATTGAATTTTATTCGGATGGCGAAATGCATACTGATTTTTACAGTTACTCTAAAGAAAAACCTACTGTATGTTCTGCCCAATCAGAAAAGGCGACTTTAGTAATGGCTGTCTCAAAAGAAAAGCTCGAAATGCTGTATGATTCTTCAATGTCGTTCCAAAGGTTTGGCAGAAAATTGGCAGAAAATTATCTTCTTCATATTCTTAGAAGGAATTATGAAAAACAAATTTTTAGCAATGAAGAACGATATAGAAGATTCCTTGACAAACGGTACAAACTAAGCCAGAGGGTACCACAATATAAAATAGCTTCTTACCTTAACATCACACCTGTAGGACTTTCAAAAATTAGAAAGAGAATGTTTAATAAAAGGTGACGTTCTTTTGGCGACATTTTTTATTCAACTCGCTGAAACTCAGGCATCACTAAATATCAAAAAACTAAATTCTCAGCCAAAATATTTTATTTCATAAACTTTGACAGTTTCCGTTCAGACACTACGTAAATAATTCTTGATTTTACTTTATATCTTGCTTACCAATTTTATGCAAAAAAAATGTTTTTGCCGCGATCAGGTAATTTGCCTAGAACAAACGGAAATGCGAAGGTTATAAGCATATTTATAGGATATTTTTTATACTAAAATCAATGTGAATGAGTAACAAAGTGACATACAATTCTGACTTACATTGTGTCATGAAAAATGAGGATGTTAAATTATCACCACTGAAAGAGAATTACAGAGCGGTATTATATGTAGCCGCATCAGACCCTAATATATGGGAGCAACATCCCGTTCGTGACAGGTGGAAGAAAGATGTTTATGACCTATTTTTTGACACTGCTTTAGATTGTAATTTAGCTTTTGTTGTTCATGATACCATAACTGGTGCGTGTATAGGATCATCTCGCTATAGATTCCATAATACTGAGGATTATGCCATAGAAATAGGATGGACATTTTTAGTAGTGAGTCATTGGGGTGGAAAATATAATCGAGCAATAAAGCAATTGATGATAGATAATGCACATAGGTATTACACTGATGTAATGCTGTATATTGATGCGAATAATATTCGATCTATAAGGGCTGCTGAGAAAATAGGTGCTGTTCGGTTAACAGATCAGGACGATCCATTATATGATACAAGAACCAATTATTTATCATTTTTATAAAAAAATGACGCTTTTACCAAACCGTATCTATGTGCGGTATTCTTTAACAATGAGCGGATTGAAAACAGCAAGAATAGAAGATGCCAAACTTGAGTTCACTCCAAAAGGTAACAAAACCAAAAAAAGTTACTTCGTCAAGCTCTGCATAAAGCTTTTGGCGCACTTAATATTTTTCTCAACTCGCTGATAATCAGGTATCACCGAGTCTCCAAAAATGCAAATTTCATCCGAAACAATTCTTTTGCAGAAAAATGTTAGTTTTCTGAGTAGACTCAAACTTGATCTTTAGCCACAGCCAATTACTTTTCCCATTCCATAAAAAATAGCTATCCAAACCAGCCCTTTAATGAAAAAGAAAGCAAATGCTCCCCAGCCTAATCTCTTGAACCAAGTTTTTTTAGACTCTTTTTCAGGATGTTGATTTTCTAATCCTTCCATTCTGCTATAAAAACATTTGTAGCTCTAGTGCCGCCATTATTCCTGTTGGAAGAGAAGGCTAAATATTTTCCATCATAAGAAAACATGGCAAAAGAATCAAATGCGGTATCAAATGTAATTTGCTCAAGGCCAGATCCATCTATGTTAATCATGAACAAGTTAAATGGAAATCCACGTTCACTTTTGTGATTGGAGGAAAATATAATTTTCTTACCAGAAGGGTGGAAATAAGGGGCCCAATTGGCTTTCCCAAGTTGGGTAATTTGTTTCATATTACTACCATCTATATTACATACAAAAAGCTCCATCTGAGTAGGTTGTACAAGGCCTTTCATGAGTAAGTCTTGGTATTGTTTTTTTGCTTCATCTGTAGAAGGCCTGGACGCTCTAAATATTAATTTGGTTCCATCTGGCGAGAAAAAAGCACCCCCATCATACCCCAATTCATCAGTGACTTGCTGTACATTACTTCCATCAATATCCATTGTATAAAGCTCCAAATCTCCTGATCTCATGGAAGTAAAAACTATCTTGTCACCTGAAGGAGAGAGTGTAGCTTCGGCATCATATCCTGGATGGTCAGTGAGCTGGCTTATAATATTTCCATCAAGGTCACTAACAAAAATATCAAAGGATTCGTATATAGGCCATACATACAATCCTGATTTACGCTCGGGTACAGGAGGGCACGCAGAATCAGCAAGATGAGTAGAAGCATAGAGGAAATGTTTGCCTCCTGGCATAAAGAAACTGCATGTGGTTCTGCCTTTTCCTGTACTTACAAGTGGTGGCTTAAAGTTAATATCACGTTTTTCTTTAAGATCATAAATAAAAATCTGATCACAGTCGGCTCCCCAATCTTCATTAGATGCTTGAAACACCAATTTGCTATCGTCAAATGACCAATATGCCTCGGCATTATCACCTCCATTTGTAAGTTGCTGCATGTGTTTGAAATGTATTTCTTTTTCAAAGATCAGGGAGTCGTGATCAAAGGCTAAGATTGAAGATTCCAGATTTTCAGAAGATATGGAAGAGGGAGTGGGATTCTCCTTGCAGGATATGATAAATGTAATCATAGTAAAAATAATCAGAGAATTGTTTAGTCCTAGTGTCATAGTATGTACATTTGGAGAGCAAAAATACTCATTATAATCCTTTAATTATGAATACAAAAAGACTTGTTATTATACAATACACAATCAAAGTTACGATCATCGCAATATCTATATTCACATTGAGTAATTGCGCTACTTTAAATATCCCTGAAATCACCAAAATCACACATGATACTACTATAGAAAAGGATATAGAATATTTGGCTTCCGATGAATTGAAAGGGCGAGAAACGGGAAGTGAAGGAGAGCAGTTGGCAGCTGATTATATTAAGAAAAGGTTTAAATCTTTGGGGGTTTCACCTAAAGGAACAGATGGGTACTACCAGGATTTTGCAGTAAAAGATAAAGACAATCCACATGGTGCTGAGTTTTCAGATATAGGCGATATCACTGTAAGGAATGTAGTGGGTTATATTGATAATGGCGCGCAAAATACAGTGGTGATAGGAGCTCATTATGACCATCTTGGCTTAGGAAGTTTTGGTTCATTGTACACTGAAGGGCCAGCCATCCACAACGGTGCTGATGATAATGCTAGTGGCGTAGCAGGAATGCTTCATCTTGCTAAAGTATTGAGAGGCAAGCACACAAGCAACAACTATCTTTTTATTGCATTTTCAGGCGAAGAGCACGGCCTTTGGGGTTCTAATTATTATACTAAAAATCCTACAATAGATTTGAAGAAAGCTACTTATATGTTTAACATGGATATGATAGGCAGGCTCAATGCTGAAGGTGTACTTTCTGTTAATGGCGTAGGGACATCGCCATCATGGAATAAAGTCATGAAAAAGGCCAAAGTAAAAGGACTATCTATTGTTACCACTGAGGGCGGCATGGGGGCATCAGACCACACTTCGTTTTATCTTTCAGAAGTACCGGCTCTTCATTTTTTCACAGGACAACATATGGACTACCACAAGCCATCTGATGATGAAGAAAAAATCAATTATAATGGTATTGAGTTGGTTATGGAATATATGTTGGTTTTGATAGAAAAATTAGATAATAAAGGAGACCTAGTATGGACTGAGACAAAATCTTCAAATATAACGAGAAGAAGAAGTTTTAAAGTAACACTTGGTGTGATGCCAGATTATCTGTTTGCAGGTGAGGGTATGCGTATAGATGGTGTCAAATCAGATCGGCCTGCAGGAATTGCAGGAATTGAAAAAGGTGACATTGTTATACAAATGGCTGAGCACAAAGTGGGTGGGATGGAGTCATATATGGATTTATTGGCCAAATTTGGGCCTGGTGACACAATAATTGTCAAAGTAAAAAGAGGGAAGAAGATAGTAGAAAAGAAGGTTGTTTTTGATTGACATCAATTCAATAATCACTCTGATTGACCTTTTTGGTTCTCAGCAATTCAGAGCGAAATCAATTAAAAATTGGGCGAAACGTGTAGTTATATCTTAGCATAAGAGTACCTGGCTAGGTGAAGGCAGGTCATTTTACTTTTGAAATATCTGTATAATGAATATTTCATAGGATTCTGGACACTATTGTCACAGGTTCCACTATCATATGTCTTAGTATCTCAGGTTATATTTTTTAAGCAAAGGGGGGGGGGCTGATAATCTGGCATTATTCTAAGTCTTTTAATTGATTAACATCAATTTATCTTCTTAAACCAACCTGAGTAGTTACCAAATATTTAATTAACTGTAAACTAGCTTTTTATAGTTTATTATAGTTTGCTCTTTTTCAATACTTTATGCATTCACTCTGAATTGCTGGATAGAACACTGGTTTTTTTACAAAACCATTTTTTTTGTAACTTTTCAAGCAAAACCAAATTTGGTTAAAAAATGCAGTTATTATGGGGATAACCCTAACGAATACCTTGATAATTGTCAATAGATACGGTGAATGAGCCACATTGTTCTCTAGGAGCGGTGAGATCGGCTTCGTATTTATAGTTTGACATGGCATCTAATGCTTTCCTTAACGTGGTCATATCTTTAATGGTAGTGCCTGCTTCATCAATTTGTACTACAGATACTTTTCCCGATCTACTAATACATACCTTAAATACAATCTTGCCTGACTGGCCACTCACATAAGCGATCATGCTAGGATCACGAAATAATACTTTTCTCCCAAAAATACCATCTCCAGAAGCATCAAATTCTCCTGCACCGCTGTCTCCTGTACCAATGCCACTGTCATTATCATTTCCTCCTTCATCATTTCCTTTGCCTGATCCTTCATTCCCTTTTCCTGTACCACCAGATTCTCCATCTTTAAGTGAGGGATCGCTATCTCCAGTACCGTCAGTAGTAGAATCAGTGTCATTGGTGCCAGGCTCTTCGGTTGGGATGTCCACTGTTGTGGTTTCCTCTGGATCATCAGCTACATCTATATCATCTAGCACATCTTCAATACTAGGGAAGTCTGGATTGCTCACAAAAACTTCTTCCTCCGTAGGTTCTGGGTCAGGATCAGATTCAGGAATGTACTCTGGTTCTGGTTCGTCCACAATGATTTCTTCTTCTATTGCTTCTATCTCACTTTCTTCCATTGTAGTTTCGCTATATACAGGATCAGTTGGTTCTGGTTTGGGCGCTTCTGTAGGTTTTGGTGTAGGTTTAGTAGTTGGTTTCGGTACCGGAACTTTAATCGGTGTAGGTTTCTCTATTTTCTTTACTTCTCGCTCTTTTGGTCTTTGCTTGCCCTCACTAGCAGAAGATTTAGTGCTATTAGAACTCTTGGTATTTTTAAGCTCAATTTCTTGAAAACTTACAGTTACAGCGTATTGTGTATCAATGGTTTTATCTGGGTCTTGATTCAATGTGACTTGCCATGATATGAGAATAAGAAGTAAGTGGGCAGCAATAGATATCCTCATTGCTTTGCTCCATCTTCTTGGGTCTATCGAATTTTCCATAGTTAAGATTTCTATAAAGACGTAAATATGTGTCATTCTACCTATTCAAAGGTAGATTTTAACATTAGTTGTAACTACTCAGGTGATATCAAATTTGGTTAAAAAAACTCTTTTATCACTATACTTCGGCAATTTATGTCTCTAATTCGAAGATGTGGTGATATAAGTCGATATTCACTAACAAATAAAATACATTATTTATAGCGCTGCTATTAATACAAAAATAGCCTGTGTTTAGCAATAAAATAGCACCTTTTTATCTCAAAAGCACACCACTTGAATAGTTGACATTAGTTAAATTCTTAGAAAATGTGGCTTTTTTGAAAATACTTATCCTTTCTCATCGCTTTTGAGTTTTAAGCTATTTAAACAATATTTTTTTTTAATCAAGAGAAAATTTTAGTTCTTAGGAGTGTTATGGTTTGAAAAATCCGTAACCACTCAGGTGGATCATTTTGAGGCCTGACTGTCAATGAGGTTGGCACAAAATTGTTATTTTTTACCAGATAAAATTCATTTGAGATGCAATAACAGCGCTATTCCTATCCTGTTTTATTGATTTGTGAATCTCGATTATGTCGCCATATCTTCGATTTACTAACTCATTTTATTGGTTAGTGAATCTCGATTATGTCGCCATATCTTCGATTTACATCGAGAAAAGCTGAAATACGGTAGAAAAAGAACTTTTTTTAGCTAAAACTGGCTCCTTCTGAGCAACAACAAAATTCCACTCCTGATATTAAGGAAAGGAGCAGATAAAAAACCGCTAATTCAGAAGATCAATGGCTTTCAAATAAATTAACTACATGTTTTTAAACAACTTCTGATTTCAAAACACTTGCTCCAAGCCTAAGAACTCTTTTTATTTTCAGCATATTGTATGGACTAAAATTAATATAGCCTTTTTACACCCAATTGCTTCCTACTGCGTTATTAAGATGTAAACGAAATTTTTGGAAGTAAGAAATATATTTAGTTGTGAATATTGATATCAGAAGGAAAGTCCGATTTATTTGTTTCATCTTAATGTACCTCACTACTATTGATACCCAAGCTCAAGTGTTTGACTTGTCAAATGTTATTTTTAAAAACGAAAATTCCGAAATCTATAAAAACCCTTATACAGGAGGGATTAGAGCACCCCAACTCAATAAAGTGGATCTCAATTTTGATGGGATAGAAGACCTTTTATTATTTGATAGGGCAGGGGATGTATATGTCTCTTTTCTAGCCGCTGAAAGAAACAGTATAGAATATCTTCATGATCAAAAATGGATAAAAAATTTCCCTAAAACTATCATTTGGATGACAATGGTAGATTATGATAAAGATGGGATAAAAGACATTTTTTCCTTTCCTGATTCATCAGGAATACCTGGAGTAGAAGTATGGAAAGGAAAGATTACAAATGGATTTTATGATTTTGATAAGGTGAGGTTTCCCGAAGAAAGAAAAGATATTCTATATTATCCCGTACGCAATGGAAAAACCCAAGTCTATGTTGGCGTTATCGATATCCCTGCCATCAAGGATGTGGATGGAGATGGAGATGTTGATATTCTTTCTTTTGATCCTGGAGCCTCTACTGTAGATTTTTACAAAAATATAGCTATGGAGGGCGGACAAGACTTGTCAGTATTAAAATTTGTGCAAGAAGACGGCTGCTATGGCCGATTTGTAGAGAATGGGTTAAATCAAGACGTAATATTGAGCAAAGATGGCTTGGGATGTGGTAACAATCTTACGGATGGGCCTTCTCCTATGACCCGTCATGCAGGATCTACTTTGGAAGTGCTTGATCAAAATGGAGATGGTAAATTAGACCTTTTAATTGGAGATGCATCTTTTAATGGCTTGAATTTATTAGTAAATGGAGGGGATAATATTGCATGGATGACCGAGTCTGAATTGGGATACCCCAGTTCAGAACCAGTGGCTTTTGAATTGTTTTTAACGCCCTGTTATTTAGATATAGATAATGATGGAACCGATGAATTGATGGTGACTTCCAATGATAAAATTACATCTCAGACCAAAGAAAACTTTTGGTATTATGAAAATACTTTAGCAAAAGGACTTGATCCTGTCTTGATTACTAAGCGTTTTTTATCGGAGACTATGATAGATCACGGGGAGAGCGCTATACCTTCATTTGTTGATTATAATGCAGATGGTTTGATTGATTTGGTCATTGGCACCAGTGGATCTTTTATCCTAACTTCTGAAAAAGAACCGAGTCTATTTCTGTATGAAAATACAGGCACAAAAAATCAACCAGAATTCACATTAGTCAATGATAATTATAACGATTTCAATCAGTTTAAGGAAACGTCCTCTTTCTTTGCTCCAAGCTTTGGAGATATAGATGGTGATGGAGATATTGATATGATAGTAGGAGACAATAGAGGTCGTTTATATTATGCAGAAAATACTGCTGGACCAGGCCTTCCACTGCAGTTTTCTCAAACCATCTATGGTTTTCAGAATATTCAAGTAAGTGGTTTCGCTAGGCCACATATTTTTGATCTTAATCAAGATGGGCTGGGGGATTTAATTATAGGAGAGCGTAATTTTAATTCTACTGATGAAGTACCCATAGCAAGCATTAATTATTTTGAAAACATTGGAAAAGAAGGAATACCACTATTTGAGAATAATGTCACATTAGTGCCCAATTCTCCAGCACTTGGAGGAATCAATCTCAAGCATCGAAATTCTATTAACAACAATAGTGCTTTAACAATTTGGGATAATCAAGATCATTTTGTTATGATCACAGGGAGTGAGGCAGGGGACATTCGCCAATTTGAAATAAATAAAAATGACATCAGAGGAATCTATGAAGAAATATTATCTTCAAACATAAAAGGTTTAGACCTAGGGGAAGAGTCAGCTCCTGCACTTTGGGACATCGATGGGGATAATTTATTAGAATTAGTAGTCGGAAATTTTAGAGGCGGAATAGGCCTTTATGAGACCGATATTGTGAATGATCAAACCAGTATAACAAAAGAGGAAGAAGTCGGCAATACTATTGTGATCTATCCCAATCCAGCGCTCACTGGAATTTTTGTAAGTGGCATTGAAGAGAATATGAAAATAGAAGTGATTGATATTAGTGGAAAAATTAGATTGTCATCTTTTGAACCCTTAATAAATATTAAGAGTTTAGAATCAGGCATTTTCTTCATTAGGGTTCAAACAAAAGAGGGGATAGGGATTCAGCAATTTGTAAAAATTGAATAGAAAATATCACTTTCTTTTTCCGAATACCAAGCTGCCGACTCTCACCATATTGCTGCCACATTCTATAGCCAATTTGTAGTCACTAGACATACCCATTGATAGGGTATCAAATGCCTCCAAACCTTTGTTGTTACTTTTTTTTATTTTATGAAATATTATTTTAGCCGAGGTAAACTCTTGGCTGATGATCTCCATATCCGACACAAAAGAAGCCATAGCCATAAGGCCTCTTATTCTAATATACGGCGAATTTAGAGAAGCTATTTTTTGAACAGTATCGTATACATTTGAAATATTGATACCCTGTTTGGTGTCTTCTAAAGCCACTTTTACTTGAATCAATATATCAATACAACGATCTAAATTCTTGCCTTCTTTAATAATGGAAAGTGCCAGTTTTTCAGAATCTACAGAATGGATAAGATGAACAAAAGGAGCTATATATTTTACCTTGTTGGTCTGTAACCTGCCTATTTGATGCCAATAGACATCTTTTGGAAGTTCTCGGTATTTTTCTACCATTTCTTGTACTCTGTTTTCCCCAAAATGCCGCTGCCCTTTTCTATACAAATCACTAATGGCGGAAACAGGCTTGGTTTTACTCACTGCGACAAGTGTTACATTTGCTGCAGCCGTAGTATCTTTTACCCTGTTGAATGACATGAATTAATAAGCTATAAAACCGAATGAAATAAAAGGGACTACTTCAGGTGGTATCAATTCTGGATAAAAAAAGCTCTTTTAGCACTATACTGCTGCTATTTGTATTTTAATACTGCTGCTATTAAGACATAAATGAGCCTTGTCTAGCAATAAAATAGCAATTTTTCATCTCAAAAGCACACCACCTGAGTAATTACAAATAAAACTATGTTTCCATATTACTAAACAACCCATAAAGATTAGCATCCATCTGTTCGATAATTTTGGCTAAATCTTCTCTACTGGCTTTAAAATCTAAATCATCTACGGTGATGATTAATTTTGGCCCTTCTTTATAATTGTTGATCCAATTTTCATACCTCTCATTCAGTTTTTTCAAATAATCCAAACTCATATTGCCTTCATATTCTCTGCCTCTATTTTGGATATGAGCCACTAGAGTAGAGATGTTCGCTTTGAGATATATAAGTAAATCTGGCGGTGATACTTGAGAAGACATTGTTTTAAAAAGAGAGATGTAGTTGTTAAAATCCCTTTTATCCATCAGTCCCATTTCATATAAGTTAGGAGCAAAAATATAGGCATCTTCATATATAGTCCTGTCTTGTACTACCGTGTTATCACCATTGTGGATTTCAAGTAATTGTTTGTATCTACTATTTAAAAAATAGATCTGAAGATTAAATGACCATCTCTTCATATCGTGATAAAAGTCATTTAGATAAGGGTTAGTTCTGGTCTCTTCGTACATCACATCCCATCCGTAATGTTTGGATACCAGAGTGGAAAGTGTCGTTTTTCCAACACCAATATTTCCAGTGATTGCCACATGTTTTATACCCGAGGCTTTGATCATGACACAATAATATGAAAATGTGATGATAGAGTGACAGAAGATCAAATCAAATTAGCCTCAAAGCGGAGAAATATTAAATTGAATCATATATAATCTGCTCTAATGGTATATTCGCCGATAATTTTATAGTTCACATCTAAAAGAATCTTATGATCATCGATGATAAACTAATTTCAAAACTTGAAAAATTGTCTCGCCTTAAGTTAAGAGATGAAGAAAAGGCCAAGGTGAAAGAAGATTTGAATAATATGCTGAGCATGTTTGAAAAACTGAATGAGATTAATACAGAAAATGTTGAGCCTCTTAGGTATGTGCTGGATGAACAGAAAAATACATTGAGAGATGATATTGTAGGTGAAGAATTATCAAATGAACAAGCTTTAAAAAACGCTAAAAAAGTGATAAAACCTTTTTTTATTGTTCCTAAATTTTTGAAAAAATAAATTTGCAAAATGAATAAAGCCGTTATTTTCACTGACAATCTGAAAAAGACCTATGATATGGGAGAAATTCAAGTGCATGCTTTAAAAGGAATTAATATTACTATTAATAAAAGTGAATATGTTGCACTAATGGGTTCTTCAGGATCTGGTAAGTCTACCCTCATGAACCTTCTGGGTTGTCTTGATACTCCTAGTGAAGGCAAATATTTTCTCAATGGAGAAGATGTTTCTTTATTAGATGATAATGAACTTGCTGAAATCAGAAATAAAGAAATAGGATTTGTATTTCAAACTTTTAACTTGTTACCGCGTCTTAGTGCATTAGATAATGTGGCATTGCCGCTTATTTACTCTGGAATGTCAAGGGGAAAAAGAGAAGAAAAGGCGGAGATTGCTTTGGAAAAAGTAGGACTCGCTGATAGAATGGATCACAAACCTAACGAATTGTCAGGAGGTCAACGGCAAAGAGTAGCAATAGCAAGAGGCTTGGTCAATAACCCAGCTCTTTTACTTGCTGATGAACCAACAGGAAACTTGGATACGAAAACATCCATGGAGATTATGGCTATTTTAGAAAAACTTCATGACGAAGGCCACACTATTGTAGTTGTAACGCATGAACCCGACATCGCTGCGCACTCGTCTCGTATAATAAGACTCAAAGATGGGCTCATGGAGTATGACAAAGTGAATGAAAATGTGATGAAGGCTTCTGACCCTTCTCATCATTATAATATGCATCTTTCGTAAGGTAAAACGTAAGTATAACCAAGAAGAAATCTTAATATTATTGATGAATTTCCGTTCAGCCACTAAATAGTCGAACTTGAATTCAGAAAAAAAAACGTTTATCCACAATAAATCATAGTTTTTACACTTTTTCAGCATCTCCTTTTTCATCAAGAATTTCTCCTTTTAGGGAAGCAGGATTCTCAATAGATGGAGTGTAGAATTGACCTATTTGATGTTGAATATTTAGGCTCTTTTAAATTCAATTCTTTTCATTCAATTGAAATCTTAAATGTTATATTAAAACCTCAGCCTCCCTATTTGATTAAGAGAAAACATTTTCCACATTTTCCACCTATTTGTAAGCCGAGCCGGTATTTAATAACACGACAGATTCATGTGATTTAATCCAATCAGAAGCTCGAAGTTTTTTGTATGCTTCCCATACAGCGGCACCTTCTGGAGCTAGAAATATACCTTCAGACATTGCAAATTCGGAAAGCCCATCTAACATTTCTTTTTCTGTGACATCTAGTGCACAACCATTACTTTCTTTGAGAGTTTTAAGTATCAACTTATGGCCAAAAGCATGAGGCACCCTCAATCCATTGGCTATTGTTTCTTCTGGATTTTCGAAAGGGGCAGCGTCCATTTTACCTTTTTTCCAAGCTTCCACAATCGGGTTACAACCTGCTGTTTGTACTACTACCATTCTTGTATTTACAGAATGGAGCCATCCCATTTCTTTCATTTCTTGAAATGCCTTCCAAATACCGATCAAACCCGTACCTCCTCCTGTAGGATATATACAAACATCAGGTACCTTCCATCCCATTTGCTCTGCTATCTCATATCCCATTGTCTTTTTTCCTTCTAATCTGAAAGGCTCTTTGAGTGTGGTAATATCAAACCATGATCCATCATTTTTAGCCCTCATCATAGCCCCTGCATCTGATATAGAGCCCGGTACGGTGGTAACTTTTGCTCCCATCACATTACAATCCACTTTGAATACTTTAGGTGTTGCTTCGGGCATGAAAATATGAGCGTCAATATCAGCTTTAGCGCAGTAGGCACTAAGAGCTGACCCTGCATTTCCAGCTGTTGGGATGGATGTTGCTTTTATTCCTAATTCTTTTGCTTTAGATATAGCCATTGAAATCCCCCGCGCTTTGAAAGATCCTGACGGATTGAAACCTTCATCTTTGAGAAGTAAATGGTCAGAATTGTATTTTTTACCTAGTTTTAACAATGGTATTAGTGGTGTGCCGCCTTCTCCCAATTGTAATTGATTACTATGGTCTTCTACTGGTAATAAGGCACTATAACGCCACATGTCAGTACGGTCATTGAGGGTTTCTTTCGGGGTCGATTTACTCAAATCATATCTTGCTACCAAAGGCTGATTATCATCAGAACAAAAAGTCTGGATTTTGTTTTTATCATATTTTTTGCCACATTCATGACATTCAAGATGGGTGTATCTATTTTTCATTCCACAAAACTAATTTTTTTATGAATGGCCAATAATAAAAGAGCAATTTTTCTCTAATGAGTGACCGATGATAAACTGGGTGTCATTCTAAATGTAGAATAAAGCCATTGATGGTATGATATGTTGCAAAATACCACCTGACTTCTTTGCGAAAACGACAAATTGAAGTACACCCGATAAACTTAATAATTAAGCATGAGTCCTACTCTGGAAACCTACATTATTCATAAAAAGAGTTGTTTTGGATGAAATTTGCATTTTTGGAGATTGGGTGATGCCTGAGTATCAGCGAGTTGAACAAATCGAAGATGTGGGGACACAATCGAGATTCACTAACCAATAAGGTAATTTAGTAAATCGAAGATGTGGCGACACAATCGAGATTCACTAACCAATAAGATAAGTTAGTAAATTGAAGATGCGGCGACGCAATCGAGATTCATCAATGCATTGCAATGAGTTGATAAAAATATAAAGTTCGCCAAAAGATTTTTTTTTGGAATTTGTAAGTTTTCGGAATAGACACAAGTATATCTTCAGGATTAATTTAGCTTTATTGTATCTTAGGAATGGTAAAAAAATAACATACCGTTTTTAGCCTGATTTTTTACTTTCATTCAGCGTTTCTAAAATCCTCATTATGCTAAGGCATAACTCCAGTTTTAGCGCCTTATCTAAAGTCAAAATCTCTAGCCTAAAATTCGAAACTTATTTATTTACCATTCCTTAGGTGGAGCCAATTTTGAGTAAAAAAGTTCTTTCACTACTATATTTCAATTATTTTTTTTTATCATAGTTCTGCTATGTCTCAAAAAATGAGCTTTTTTTGACAAATAACTATCATTATTTTTACCTGCTTGATTGTCAGGCAAACCTCAAAAGCACCCATCTGAGTGGTTTTTCTTCAATTTAAAATTTCATAACATGGAAACTTTTTTAACCTTTTTTGAGAATTTGGAATCTTGGCAAAAGTTAGTTTGGATTCTTTTTGTCCTCAATTTAACGTTGATAATTGAGGCATTTGACCCCCTCATTAAATTTGATTATAAGAAATGGAGACATGCTGGTGTTAATATAGTGTTTCTTGCCTTTACCATGATAATTAATACTCTTTTTGGCCTTGCTACAGTAGGCGTTTTTACCTGGACTGCAGAAAATTCCTTTGGCCTACTAAATATGATTAACCTTCCAATATGGGCAGAGTTACTACTAGCTGTCATGGCCTTAGATTTTATCGCTCAGTATATAGCACATGTTATGCTACATAAAGTTGGTTTTATGTGGAGGTTTCATATGGTGCATCACAGTGATACTCATGTGGATGCGACCACAGGTACAAGACATCATCCAGGCGATTACTTGATAAGGGAAATGTTTTCCTTATTGGCGATTATAATAATGGGTATGCCATTGGCTTTTTATCTGTTTTATCGTATTTGCACTATATTTTTTACTTATTTAACACATGGCAACATCAAGGTGCCAATTTGGCTAGATAAGACTCTAAACTTGATTTTTGTGACTCCTAATATGCATAAGTTTCATCATCATTTTGAAAGACCTTGGACCGATACAAATTTTGGAAATATCTTTTCTATCTGGGATCGATTGTTTGGAACTTTGGTTTATGATGACCCAAAAAAGGTAGTGTATGGATTAGATGTTTTAGATGGCATGAAGGACGAAAACATTGGATATCAACTTGGCGTTCCATTTAATAAAGACATTAAAACTGACTATATGTTTTTCAAACCTAGAAGTAAGAAAGATTAAAATTTAAAGCGTTTAAAGGTTTTTAGAGCTCTGTCAAGGATAAGTTGAGTGGCACATTTTGGCATTTTTCGAGTCTGCACTTCGATAAAAATATTTGCAATAGCTTTGCTACAGAGCGTTTAGGTGCATTTTAAATTGTCGCTTTTCTTACTCATTCCCATGTGTAAGAGAACCTCGATTGTGTTGCCACATCTTCGCTTTGTCACAATTTTTGTTGACAAAAATTTCGCCAAAGCTAGCTGTATCTCAATATTTAGCTAACGTATTGTTACCTCTCTGAGGAAATTAACGTCAATCTGAAATGCACCCGATCGTTTTTATATCTCGTTCGGTCTAGATATTCACATAATTTATATGACTCTCACCATTTCCATTAGCTCTTTAGCATTTGTAATGGCCGATGGAGTAGGAGGATTGCCACTTAGCATTTGTGCTATCTCGTTTATGCGTCCATCTCTGTCTAGTTTCTTCACTCTAGTGTATGACCTTTGAGCGCTGTCTTCTTTGTAGATAAAGAAGTGCTCGTCTCCATAAGCCGCCACTTGAGGGGAATGAGTGATGGCAATAATTTGGTATTTTTCAGAAAGATCTCCTATTAATGCACCCATAATGAGAGCCACTTGACCAGATACTCCAGAATCTACTTCATCAAATATCATTGTAGGGAGATTGGTTTTATCAGCAATTATAGATTTGATACACAATGCCAGTCGTGACATTTCTCCTCCCGAAGCTATACTCGTAATGGGGTTTAAAGGAATACCTTTATTTGCACTAAAGTGATACGCTATGTTGTCTTTGCCATTATCTTCATAATTGAGCAAAGGTTCTATAATTACTTCAAACCTTGCATTTGGCATAGAGAGTTTCTGCAAAATTACTTCTATCGCTTTGCCAAATTCTGAGGATACATCTTTCCTTGATTTTGTTAGCTTATTGGCTGCATTTTCCAGATTTTCTTCATGCAATTTTAACTTTCTTTCTAGTGCAATAATATGTTCGTCAAGGTTATCGTTACGCTCTATTCTTACTCTTAAATTTTCTCTTATTTTAATTAATACGTTGATATCCGATTCTTTATGTTTTTTTTGAAGTGAATAAATGAGATCTAATTTATCTTTTAGCTCTAAAATTTTATTTTCATCGTATTCAATCTCTTCGGCCAGTGATTCACTTTGACGTTGAATATCGAGAAGTTCATCATTTACATCGTCCAAACGCTCTTTGATCGAGGCCATGGTAGGATTGATTTTCGAAAGTTGTAGCATGTCTTTAGAAAGATCGGACAGTTGTTCTGAGATATTGGGGTCGCTATTGGTGATTACTTGTGAGAAGTTATTTAGTACATGTTTTATTTCTTCTGCATTATTTAGTGTTTGATATTCGGATTCTGCATTTGACAAATTTAGCTCATCTAAGTCTGCCTGATCCAATTCATTAAGCTGAAAATTGAGATATTCTAATTCTTGTTCTGATTGTTTGCCTTTGTTTTTAAGTGCATTAAGTTCACTAAGAGTGGATTTGTAATCTTGAAAGTATTTTGCATAATTTGTTCTCACTTTTTCATTTCCTGCCATTGCATCTACATAATCTCTTTGCTTATTGGCATCATTGATATCCATTGTGTCAAATTGTTGATGTAAGTCAATGAGAATTGCTCCTGTTTTTCTCAATGTATTTAATGTAACAGGTGTATCATTAATAAATGATCTTGATTTTCCTTTATTATTAATCTCTCTTCTGATCAATATCTGGTCATTTTCTATGTCAAAATCATCTTCATGATAGATTCGTCTTTTTACAGCTTCAGAAATAGTAAAGTCAGCTTCTACCACACATTTTCTGCTTTCATCATATAGCACTTTAGTATCAGCTCTTGCACCTAGTACCATATTTAATGCGCCAAGTATGATGGATTTACCTGCACCCGTCTCCCCTGTAATAATATTGAGATTGATGTTGAAGTCAAATCGAACTTCTTCAATGATGGCATAATTTTTTATGGATAGACTTTTCAGCATTTTTCTTTTCTGTTATCTTAGTAAGTCATTATAAGCAGCGACCCCTTTATATCCTCTTTGTTGCGCATTTCTGAGGTCAGCCTTTGCATTATTAATATTGCCAGAGTCGTAGAAGGCTTTTGACCTTTCGTAGTAATATATGCCTTTATTGGCATTGTATTGTATGGCTTTGTTAAAATCTACAAGAGCCTCAACAGGCCTTCCTAATATACGCCTTAACCTGCCGGCCTCATACCACAAATCAGAGTTGTATGGATTAAATCCCAGATAAGTTTGAATGTCGGATAATGCATCATTAGGCCTGTTTACAAGCTGATAAATAATTGATCTGTTTAGATATGCTACAGCGTGGTTTGGGTTGGTTTTAATGGCATCAGAAAAATATCTTAGGGCGTTACTTCGATCCTCCATTTTGGCAAATATTGCACCTAAATTGGTCATGTATTCTGCGTTATCAGGTTCTATGCTTAATGCTTTTTTATAATCTTTAAGTGCATTGGGCCAATCTCTTCTCGCTGAAGAATTAAAGTACAATTTCCCTCTGCTATTATATGCAGCGGCTTTTTCTGGGACCAATTCTATTACTTGAGAATAGTCATTGAGGGCTTTTTGAGTCTGTCCGTTATCACGGTAATAATTTGCTCTATTCCCCCATGCCACGGTGATATTTCTGTGATATTTTAATACATGAGTCCACAAAGTGTCGGAGTCTTTCCAAATTTTATTTTGTTGGAAAGAAAGAAAAGAATATCCTAATATAACGACTACTCCCACTCCATAAAAGGCATTTCGATATTGACTATATTTATTTGAAAAATAATTAAAATAATAGGCTATAATAAAAAACAAACCTATAAAAGCAATGTAGGTAAATCTATCTGCTAAAAAGCCTTGTCCGGCTCCTAGTATTTGTAATAAAAAGAAGATATTGAAACTAAAAAATGCCAAACCGAAAACAACAGCTTTGTTACCATTTATCCAAGCCTTATAAAACCCATAGAGATATAAAGGCACCAGAGCCATTGAGGCGTAGATGTACCAAGGCATCGTTTCAGGATATGGATAAAGTGGCAATGTTTCATAAGGCACGAGGCTCTTAATGAGATACACCATATAAGAGTAACTGCCTACAAATAACCGCTGAAACAAGGAATAAGTAGAACTGGTTTCCAGTGACCCCTGTTGGCCCAAAACAAAAATCCCAATAATTCCCATGGCCAATGACATGGCGAAAAAAGGTATTTTTTCGATAATAAGGCTCCATCCAATTTTTCTATTTCTCCAATAGTCTATGGCTAACATGCTGAGAGGGAGAGTTACTGCTTGGATCTTAGAAAAAAGCGACAATGTGAATAAGACAAATACCCAAATCAGGTATTTTCTCTCTTTTTTACTTCGGTGATATTTTACGTAATTGATTAAAGCTCCAAGGTAAAATGCTCCAAATAGTACGTCTTTTCTTTCTGTCACCCAAGCTACTGACTCTACCCTAAGAGGATGTACAGCAAAGAGCAAAGTAACTCCTAAAGCTACCACATGATTTACTTTTAAAAGTAGCATTAACCGAAAAAGAAGCAAAGAACATATGATATGTAATAAGATATTATTCAAATGCCAGGGCATTGGATTTTCAAACCCGAAAAACAATTTTTCAAATGCAAAGGTGGCTATGGGAATAGGGTTGTAATTCCCTATTACTCCCGAAGTGAATATTTTGCCCAATTGAATGCCAATGTTCTCCGCTCTGACATCCATTATATTCTTATTTTCTAAGAAGTTGCGATCATCATCCCAGTTAACAAATCCATTCTGAAGGCTGGGAGAAAATACAGCAAAAGTTAGAACAGAAATTAAGAAGATGAATTTCCAGTTGGCAGTATCTCTCCAAAACCGAAATGTCAGTTTTGAGTTAATTCCTTTTTTTTTCTTTTTAGTCTTTTTTTCGATACTCATAATGTGAGGTATATCATACAAATTTATCCAATTCTTATTAGAAATTATTAAGATATGTCTGAACTTCCTTAGCCATTGCTTTTTCTGTGGGTTCAGAAGCCATTTTGTTGTTGGTTTTTCCAATTTTTTTTAAACCTTGAAGCGTGGTTGGCCCAATGGCAATGTTAAAATGTTCTCGACTAGAAAATTTTTTATAATAAGTACTTACTGCCATAGGGCTTGTAAATACGGCTATGTCTGGAATCGGTACATTGAAATCAGTCTTGGGGACATTATTATATACGATTATTTCTTTATTACATTTATTTTTTAGAAGAATTTGAATACTGCGAATGGAATTTTTACCCACTATATACAAACAAGTAGAATCCCCAATTATAGCTTTGAATTTTTTGGCAACGTTTTGTCTTTCACCAGTGCCAATAAAGTTAACTGTAATGGCGTATTTATCACTGAGGTATTTTGCCGTGGCAGCCCCAAAGGTTGCTACTTTTCTGGCTTTAATTTCCCCATTTTGTTCTAAAAAATATTTGACAGCAGTCTTAGAATAAAAGAAAATCCAATCAGCTTTTAAGTCGTTATAAGGAAGAGGAGAAAACTTTATCAAAGACATATTATAAATCTCTATGGCATTAGAAGTTAACATGTTTTTAAAAACACTAGTTTCTTCTAAATACCTGGATATGAATATTTTATACTTCTTCACTAAAAAAAATATCTTCGAATGCACCTGCTTTTTTAAGTGCTATGAAACAGCGTGATGCTGCTATAACATCAGCTCTGGCGTTACCAGAGGGGGAGAATCCTTGTTTGAAAATAGTCGTATGCATCTCCTGAAGTGAGGGCCATTTGTATCCACCTCTTTTACCTTCTAATTTGCAATAGAAGGTAGCCTCATGCATAAGGCAATAAGATTCTTTATGTGCTAAAAAATTACCCATGGCATTGCGATAACATTCTGCGCCTACTATTGATCCATTTAGCTTAAGATTATGAGCAAATATATATTGTGCTTTATCACTAGAAGCCATTAATTTTTCTAGGACTTTTGGTAGCTCATTTCCATTGTTATTGAATTCATCCGTTTCTACATGGATATTTTTTATCAGCTTTTCATTGATAGTATAGTCATCTGGAGTAATTAAATAATTGTGATCTTCTATAGGTTTAAGATCTTCTCCTAAAAGTATCCAGCTGATGTGCATAATTCTTGGCCAGTTTGATACTTTTGAGATATCCGCTTTATATGTCTTTGGTTTTCCTGCTGTTGATGTGTCAAATATTAAGTACATGTGTCAAAATTATGTGGTCATTTTTAATTTTGTCGCTACTCTCTCTGCGAGATTTGATACCGTAGATTGTGATATTTTGACTGAGAGCAATGGCACATCAGCCCCATTAGAAAAGGCGGCATGACAATGATAATTAAGCGCGATATCTCTGTAGCAATATACCCCTAAAGGGACTTGGCAACCACCATCCATTAATTTGAGCACTTTACGCTCCACGTTTATACTAGGCAGAAGGTGAGTACAATGCATTGTTTTTAACAGCCGCCTCATTTTTAAATCATCCTTTCTACATTGATAAGCCAATACGCCTTGGGCGGGTGCAGAAGGAAATTCTGTAGGGTCTAATTCGATTACCATATGGGCTGAAAGGTCAATTCCTAAACGTTCTACCCCTGCAGCAGCCAGTACAATGGCGTCTAGTTCAGCATCATTTTCAAGTTTTAATATTCGAGTAGGCACATTGCCTCTTATGTCCTTAAAAAATACATCCTGCTGAAAATTACGAAGTAGTACTTTGCGCCTAATTGAAGATGTTCCTATTTTCCCATTGCTTTTAATTTTCAAAGGATTAGATAAGTCAATGCTTTTATTTTGAATGATAAGGATGTCTGCTGGATTAGCACGTTCTGATATGCCTCCTATTACTAAACCAGATGGCTGTGTAGTAGGTAAATCCTTCATAGAATGAATGGCTACATCTACACTATTGGTAATAAGTGCATCCTCTATTTCTTTTGTAAAAAAACCTTTCCCTTCTAGTTTGTCAAAACCCACATTTTGAATTAAATCACCTTTGGTTTTAATGATTTTTATTTCAGACTCGATTCCTTTATTTACCAAAAGAGATTGAAAAAAATTTGCTTGCCATAGTGCCAACTTGCTCCCTCTTGATCCTATTCTTACTATTTCTTTTCTCATTGCTGCAAAAGTCTGTTTTTATTTGAACTAAAGAAAGTAGAATTTTTTATTCTTTCTTTTAAAGGCCAAATTGTGTGGAATATATCAATCTCTGCTATTAACGAAAAATAAAATAAACATTTGAAGATAAAGTTATCTTTAACTTATGAAAATTGTTGCCCAAAGCGCCTCTGATATTGCACTTCTAACCAATGGTAGAATAGAAGGGGATTCGGATAGAAAAATATGTAATATTTGTAAAATTAATGAACCACAGCCCAATTCTCTATGCTTTTTAGCGAATCTTAAGTATGAAAAATTCCTCTATTCTAATCATTCGATGACAGTATTAGTGGAAGAAGGATTTATTCCAAAATTAACATCCAAGAATACATTGATATATGTCAATGATGTTTATGCGAAATTTTCAAAAGTTTTAAAATTGTATTCAAAAAATGAAAATTTAGTATTTGAAATTGATAAACTTTCTGCTGTATCTAAAAATACTGTGATAGGCAAACGTGTAAATATTGGAAAGTTTACCGTCGTGCAAGAAGGCTCAGAAATAGGTGACGGGAGTAATATTATGGATCAAGTCTATATAGGGAAAAATGTAATAATTGGGAATAATGTACTTATTTATCCTGGTGTGAAAATCTATGATCTAACGGTCATAGGAGATGATGTAGTTATTCATTCCAATGCTGTGATAGGAAGTGACGGTTTTGGATTTTCTGTCAAAGAAAAGGAATATGATAAAATTCCACAAATAGGAAATGTCATTATAGAAGGCAAAGTAGAAATTGGTAGCTGTACTACTATTGATAGGGCCACCATTGGTTCCACATTAATAAAAAAAGGCGCTAAACTTGATAATCTTATCCAAATAGGACACAATGTAGTGATAGGAGAACATGCTGTTATTGCTGCCCAGACTGGGATTGCAGGCAGTACTGAGATTGGGGCTGGGAGTATGCTCGGAGGACAAGTAGGCATAGCTGGCCACTTAAAAATTGCTCCTTATTCTCAGATACAAGCAAAATCTGGAGTAGCATCCTCTATTGTAGATTCTGGTAAAAAATGGTATGGATATCCTATTCTTCCATATACAGATTATCTAAAGTCATATTCTGTTTTTAAAATACTACCCAGGCTACTAAAAAGAATAGTAGAGATAGAAGAAAAACTAAAGAATGTATCTTTTAAAAATGAAAGAAATAATAGTGATTTCTGAAGTAGTGTGATTTTGAGAAGAAAAATGCTATTATTATTTTAATAAGCACATTTATTAATTGCAGGGTTATTAAAATTAATAACAGAAGTATAGCGAGAAAAGAGCTTTTTCAATCCAAAATTGATACCATCTGAGGAGTTATAATAATATATTATTGAGCCCACTCCGGAAACACACAAAATTAAAAAAGTTTCTTTTGGCGATCTTTATATTTTTTTCAATTAGCTGATACTCAGGCATCACCGAATCTCAATAAATGTAAATCACATCCAAAACAACTCATTTTGTGAAAAATGTCTGTTACCGGAGTGGACTCATTATTGAAAAATAATATGCTGATGCAAGGAGAAAAATTAAAATAGAAGCCACTTTTTTGCATTTTCAACCCAATCATTTTTATTGTCTAATGTAGCCGACAATGGAAGTTGAGCAACTCCTAGAATCCGCCTTAATATTTCCACCCCTCCAAATGAAAAAACCAAATCACTGTTGATCAATTTGTTTTTTTCAATTTGTGCAATAAAGTATTTCAAAATATTTTCTTGTTGTTTGGACATAAATAGATGAGCCAATAAAACGCCCCAATCAAATTCGGCTGGTCCAATAAAGGAAAATTCGGCATCAATTACCTTTAGACCAAACTCAGTTTTCATAAAACTCCCTGGGTAAAAATCTCCATGAATTAATACAGAATGTTTTGAGTATAGATAATAAGCACCCAGTGCCTTAATTTTATTTACCAGTTTTTCATCGCTTATTACAGATTCAGCAAGAGAAGAAAGGCCAGATTGGATTTCATCAAGTGAAAGGCCATTATCGGGTTTAAATGGAAGGTCAAAAATGTGTTCATGATTGAGATGTCTCATTGCATAATTGTCGGGATATGACTGAATAGTAATACCGTGTAGATTGTTTAAATAGTTACAGAGTGTAGCTATTTCAAACGTACTTATACTTTTCCCTGAATACAAATGAGAATAATCAGAATTATCTCCTAAGTCACTCATTATCAGCATGTAGTGATGTGGGAAATGGCCTAGTAGGAGAGGAGAATGAGCTGATAATATCGGATCATGATTGGTTATTTTAATAAATTTAGCTTCTACATTTATTCGACCTATCGGAGCTGCAATATGAGGATATTTTTCAACCCAAGGCCTCGATTGTTTTATAATAATAGATCGATTGGTGGTTACAGCTCTGATCACACAATTCATATTCCCATCACCTGCCTTTGAAAGTGTCTTTAGCATTTCTTTTGACCCAAGTATGCCTTTGGATTGTAATAATGATTGTAATTTTAGTTTATGGTTTTTGGATAAGAAAATACTGTTAGGATGAAGTTTTAAAAACTGTCTTTCTCCACTCATTTGCCATTAATTTTTTCGATTTCCACTTAACAATTGGGAAAATTACGAGAAAATTAGAAAATTGTGGTTCATTTTAAAATTACACTCTCATGATGCGGATATTATTTCTATTTCTGTTTTTATTCAGTGCCCACTATTCAGTATCTTCTCAAGGTGAAAATGCCAAGAGTATTTCTGTAATAATTGATGCCGATACCGCAAATGAAATTGATGATATATACGCTATTGTCAGAGCGCTGTCAGCTCCAGAAATAAATGTAGTCGGCATTACTTCTGCTCATTTTGTTAATAGTCCTTTAGCTTCTAACAATTCTGTTTTGGAAAGTCAAAAAGTCAACGAAGCCATTTTAGATTTAATGAATATCAAAGATATTGATTTGCCTTTAGGCAGCAATCTCCCATTGCAAAATGAATCGACTCCTCAAATATCTCAGGCAGCAGAATATATAGTGGTTAAGGCAAATGAAATGAAAGATGGGGAGAGATTACAAGTTGTAGTCCTCGGCCCTTGTACTAATGTGGCCAGTGCAATTCTTATAGATTCATCTATTGTTGACAAAATAGAAGTGTCATACATTGGATTTTGGCACGATAGGGAGAAAGAAACATGGAGCAAGCTTGAGTTTAATTCTGGCAATGACATCAAGGCTGTAAATGTAATTATGAACACTCCAAGAATAAAGTTTAATTCAATGACAGCTACTACCTCAGGTAAGTTAATATTTGAGATGGAGAATGCCAGAAATCATCTTTTTGGTAGAGGAGGTATCAAGTCGTTTATGTTTAACAGATGGCTGAATCACAAACGATGGTGGAGCAAAGATGATCCTAAAAAGAGCCAATGGAATATGTGGGATTTAGCGATTATAGAAGCTCTCATAGACCCAAATAAAGCCAGTATTGAGATACTAGATGGGCCACTTCCTAATAATGGCGAAAAGATCAATGTATATACTGCGATTGATGTGGGTGCCATGAAAAAGTCATTTTGGGAAGCGATTGATAAAATGCAAAATCAGAACGAGCAAAAGTACCTAATCAAATCAGTAAATATTGTTGATCCATCTTCTGGGACGATAACTTATAATAAAGATGTGGTTGTGGAATATGGTAGAATAAAGTCATTTTCTGCCCCAGATAATATGAATGAGAACGAAGAATGTATTACCATCAATGGATCTGGCAATTTCTTGATGCCAGGGTTAAGTGAAATGCATGCTCATATACCTGTCCCTGATGAAGATTTGGGAGAAGATTATGTGCAAGATGTTATGCACTTATACCTTGCAAATGGAGTCACCGTAATTAGAGGAATGCTAGGAAATCCATATCATATAGAACTAAAAAAGAAACTGCTTAGTGGTGAGATCATAGGCCCACGGATGTACACATCCAGTCCGTCAATGAATGGGAATAGTATTCCTGATAGTGTTGTGGCCCGAGAGAAAGTAAAAAGTGCGTCATTGAAAGGCTATGATTTTTTAAAAATTCATCCTGGTATCAAAGCTGATGTGATGGCCACTTTGGTAGACGAAGCAAATAATGTCGGGATAGGGTTTTCTGGTCATGTACCTTTTGATGTGGGGATCAGAAACGCATTAAAATACAAATACAGTACAGTGGATCATGTAGATGGATACATCAGAGGGATGGTGCCAGATGATGAAAATATCACAAGTGAAGATGTTGGTTTTTTCGGATATGGTCTTATTAAAAAAGTGAGATTGAGCAAAAGATTTGAATTAGCAAAACTGGCAAAAGCACAGCAAGTTTGGCAAGTACCTACTCAAAGTCTTTTTGCTAGATGGTTTTCGCCTACTTCAGCAGCTGAAATGATGGCTGCCCAAGAATTTTCATACATACCGGCTAAAATTCGCTTTACATGGCGTACCAATAAGGACAGAATGATAGCTGAGAAATCTTATACAAAAAGAGGGCATAAGAGATTTATGAGAATACGAAAAAAAATGATACAGGCTTTGCATCAATCTGGAGTACAGTTTCTATTGGGATCAGATTCACCACAGGTTATGAATGTCCCAGGCTATTCTATTCATCATGAGATAGATGCTTTGAAAGATTGTGGCCTTTCATCTTTTGATATTATAAAAATGGGAACTATTAATCCAGCTATATTCTTCGACGAAATTGATCGGTTTGGTTCAATAAAAATAGGAGCGGATGCGGATTTTATAATCGTAGAGCAAAACCCATTTGATCGATTAGAAACCATGCGATTGCCATTGGGCACTATGATACAAGGGAGATGGTTGGATCGTGAATATTTTAATAAAACGCTTGAAAAAATAGAGACTAAATTTAAAGAATAGTAGAATTTGGTGTGACTACAATAGTGTGCGCTTATACGGTAAAAAATTGTAATATGTTTATCAGTTAAATCTCATTAGAGATGGAAAATGAAGATATGAAGACATAAATTGTATGTACAGCAATGTAAAGTAGATTCGATTATAAATGAACGAATAAATGAGTGGTCAATTAAGATGCATTAACACATGAAATAAGTTAATAATAGCAGGGTAAATGCATTGATAATAGCTGACATATGGTAGAAAAATTTTTTACAAAAAATAGGCCTCTAAGGGTCGTTACGAAAATGATAAAAAACAATTTTGACACTTCATCTCAAAGCTGCGAGTAACGCTTTTTTTACAACATCAGAAGGTGCAGCTCCTTTTGATTTTCGCATGGCCTGCCCTATTAAAAAACCCAACACCTTTTTCTTACCATTGCGATACTCCTCAGCTTGTGCTGTGTTTTCACTGAGTACTTCGGCTATGATTTTTTTTATAGCATTGTTGTCTTTGATGTGAATTATTCCTATTGATTTTGCTATCTCTAGAGGTGCAGCCTTAGGGTTTTTTATCATTTTAGACCAAAGCTTTTGATAAGCTACAGAAGCACTTACTGTATTGGTCTTAATAAGATTTAGAAAAGAAACAATAGTATCATTTGAAACTGGAATCTTATTTAACCCAATATTACCAAAACTAGGAATTATTTTATTAATAATTAAGTTAGCCATGAGTTTCGGATCAGCTCCTTCTTCTACTAATTTGAAGAAGTAATCAGCCACTTCCTTATCTGCTGACAATAAATTGCTATCGTATTCATTAAGATGATAAGTAGATTTTAATCTGGCCTTGACTTCCCACGGGAATGCTGGCAAGGACTCATTTATTTTAGTAATTTGATCATCAGAAATTTTTATAGGAGGCAAGTCAGGGTCTGGAAAGTATCTATAATCATCAACGTTTTCTTTGTCTCTCATGGGTGATGTAGTCCCTGATTCTGAATGAAAATGAAGTGTTTGTTTGTTGAATGTTTCTCCTCGCTCTAGTATGGCAATTTGTCTTTTTGATTCATATTCTACAGCAGTTTTCGCAAATCGCTTAGAATTTACATTTTTCACTTCACATCGCTCACCAAATTTTTTTGCTCCCTTTGGCATCACAGAGATATTGACATCGCATCTCATTGACCCTTTTTCCATGTCTCCATCAGAAATATTAAGGTATCTCACCAATTGTTGTAAAGTGGCAATAAAGGTCAAAACTTCATCTCCGCTACTGAGATCTGGCTCAGTTACCAATTCGAGTAGGGGAGTGCCAGCACGATTGAGATCTACAAGAGAATAGTGATCATCTTGATCATGGATGGTTTTGCCTGCATCTTCTTCCATATGCACATGATGTATTCTCACTGATTTTACAGTACCATCGGCTAACAC